>NZ_LGSU01000015.1 GCF_002260545.1 Hydrocoleum sp. CS-953
CTTCATAATAATTGACTTGTCAATTATCAGCTATTGCAATCCTAAATAGGTTGTGATAAGTTTTATAATAGCCAATTTCAACTGAAAGCTTGAAAATTCTGACTCCTGACTCCTAAATACCACCAAAATATTACAACTAAAATAGGATTGCTATATTACTTTTGGTACCCAATCAAAGCTTTATTAACCCAAAATTAAATCTTACTACAAAAGTGTTGTTGTACTGCTGAGAGCTGACAGCTAATAGCTGAATGCTGAAAATTATAAAAAAGAAACATGAGCACTCACAACTCGCCAACCAACAGAAGTACGCATCCAAGTTTGACTTTGCCTACCCATTTTTCCAGTTTCTTGACGCTGGAATTCAGTATTTGCTGTGGCAAAATCTTGACCATAAGTTGTAATAAAAGTATTCATTAATACTCGCTCTAAATTAACTTTTCCACGCGCTTTTCTAAAAGCAGATATTGCTTCATATCCATAAAGATTTTCATTGACTCCATAACGGATGGTGTGGGAACTATCCCAAAATAATTCATCTAAAACATCCACATTATTACCAATCAAAGCAGCTTCATATTGCTCAAATACTGCTTTTACTTCTGCCACAACATCAGGAATATTAATCTCCATTTTAATTACCCTCCTAATCACAATACTCTAAAAAATTTTCTGGAACTATTTTCAATTCTCCAGACTTAAATCTATCTATCGAAACCCAAAGCGCCGTTTTTTTTCGTTCCTTCTCCCAAAAAGTTAAATCCTCTATTTGATAAAACTTTGGGTCAGCAAAATCACATTTATATTTTTCGGNAAAAAATTTTCTGGAACTATTTTCAATTCTCCAGACTTAAATCTATCTATCGAAACCCAAAGCGCCGTTTTTTTTCGTTCCTTCTCCCAAAAAGTTAAATCCTCTATTTGATAAAACTTTGGGTCAGCAAAATCACATTTATATAATTGAATTAACTCATGTCTTTCCTCTCCATTAAAC
>NZ_LGSU01000150.1 GCF_002260545.1 Hydrocoleum sp. CS-953
TGCTTTGATGTGAGGAGTTTAAACCGTTTAGTTTCGATAGGTGATAATAATTTTGTCAAACTACCCTCAAAATTAGAATGAGCGATTTGTAAACTTTGCCAGGTAGGAGGTATTTCTACGGAATTTTGACAAATAACTGGCAACCAACTTGCACCAGGAAATTTATTTTCCATTACTTGTAATTTTTCCCTCGCTTCTCGCACAGAAATATATAGAGATTTTCCATTAGTAAATGACTGGAGAAAATGGTGTAAAAATTTATGGGCGACTACATCTGGAACTTCTTCTCGCATAACAATAATTGCGGGAATATGTAACTTCGCAAGTTGTCGAGCTAAACCTAATCCATCGCAAGAATTAAAAATTGCTAATTGTAGACCTTTCCTAATAGTTGTTGCCAGGGAGTTTTTTAATTCCTCAACTGTCATTTTTGTTTCATTCCCTAAATAAAAACATCCTGTACTCCCATCCGCTTTACTTTGACTATGACCAGAAAAACAAATAATATCCCAACCTTTTTCATCCCATAATTTTTCATCTAATTCTTGGCGACTTGGTTTAACTAAAGAGAAAATTTCGGCTTTCGTGGAGAGACTAGACAAATATTGTTTATCTGCCTCAACATTTATCCCTTCATCATTTCCAAAAATTGCTAAAATACGAATTTTTTCTCTGGCAATATTTAACTTTTCAACTCGGTTAGCTTCTGGCAAACCTATAGCAGTTTCAGCAAATAGATAATCTGAGAAAAAATTCCATAAGTGCCAGGGAAGTCGCTGCATTAAAATATCTTCAGATTGAATAATTAATCGTACTTTGTCTGAGGCATAAAATTTAGTTCGTAGCTCCTTTTCTATTTCGTTAAAACTTGGAGTATTTAACCATTCATTAAGCAAAAGTCGCCACTCTTTCTCTAATTCCTGAATTTGACTAATTATTTCGTGAATTTCCTGATATATATCTTTTTTAGAAAAATTTGTTGTCTGCTCTTTCTTCATTTTGATTCTAGGAAGGGAGCCTAAACTTCCATAGCATTCTCTTAATTGTTGATATTTTTTGCTCCAGTTTTGATAGAGTTGAGGAATTTCTGAATTTGCGGGTAATTTACCACTTAAAGAAATTGGTAAAGGATGACCGTCTAACCAAAAATTAGCTCTAATAACTGGAAAACCTGTGGCAAAATTTCCCCCTTCAAAATTCAGAGTCACTAAATAATTAGCAGCAGTTGATTTTTGAAATATTTGCTCAACCAAATCTTTCATATTTTTATTTTGCTCTTCGGAACGATAATTTTGTTTCTTAATTTCTGCCAACTCTATCTGATACTTTCTCTCACTTTCCTGAATATTTTGATTTATCTGTCTTTTGGTTTCTTGTAATTCTTGCTGATACTTTTTCTCTAAAAATTGAACATTTTGCTCGTATATTTCCATAAAGTCTCGATGAATTTTTTCCTTCTTCTGAGTTTCTGGAGGTACATCGATTTTAATTACTACTACTCCATCACCTTTATTTTCCATCCCTCGAATTTTCATGGGGGTGTCTTCGTTTTCTATTTGTATTGTTTTGAAAGAAGACATAAAGGCGGTAAAATCTACTCCATTTCGGAATATTAAATCTACAGTATTTAAGACTTCTTTGAATAATTTTGTAAAGTCTCCTTCTTGGAAATATCCACTACTAGGGCGACGCTCNGCTTCTTCTAATAAATAGATATATTTTGATTCAACATTATCGAGGATAGTTGTATGGTCGATATTCCAACCTTCTAAACAAGTTCCTGACATTTGAGCGGTGGTAAAGTTAGTAGCTATTGCTAATGTTTCGGTTAAATTTGCATTGTTTAAATTGGCAGCTTGTAGGGAAGCTTCTCCTAAGTCTGCTAGTTTTAAATTGGCGTTACTTAAATCGGCACTTATGAGGTTTGCTCCTCTTAAATTTGCTCCTATAAATTCTTGGTCTTTTCCCCATCCAGTTATTAGTAAATCTCTGACTTTTATATCTTCTAATATAGTTGCTTCGACTCTGGCAAATTTTAAATATTGGGTTTGTCGCCAGAATGTGCGGGTGGTATTAGCAAATCGGAAATTTGTGCTTTTAAGAATGGCATGACTAAAGTCAGTATCGGTTAAATTAGCATTTTTAAAATTGGTGCCTCCTAAAGCTCCAATAGCAACAGCAAATTTAAGGANTTGGTTTGTCGGTAGAATGTGCGGGTGGTATTAGCAAATCGGAAATTTGTGCTTTTAAGAATGGCATGACTAAAGTCAGTATCGGTTAAATTAGCAT
>NZ_LGSU01001500.1 GCF_002260545.1 Hydrocoleum sp. CS-953
CAAAAAAATAATTCTGATTGTATCGATCAGTTAATAACTGAAGTATCGCCCAAGTATAGCAATAATGCATGGGAATTGGTATAAGACGCACTCAAGACAGTCAAAAGTTAGATTTTATCGGCTCAAAACTTTTCCTTGCGCAACATGAAAGGTGCTACATTCATTAATTGATAATTACCTCAAGGAAAACTGCAACGGAATTGAATATCCTGAATTATTTAATTAATAACTAATAATTATTAATCATTCGATAATTTCAGGAAATTATTTCACATCCAAAGTTTGAAACTATTTGATTTGTAGCATTCTTTTTTTTGAAATGGAATAATTTAATTCCCTACTTTTAGAACAACTTATTTATAGGGAATTTTATCTCAATCAGAATGAGTTAATAACTCATACATAGATATAGCTGAATACTAACATTAACCAGCTATTAGCCTAAAAATTTGTACATATAATTAGGGCTTGCTGACTAAATATAAAAGCCTTAATAGATAAAAATTTTCGCCTTTTTTGGTCTGGAAAAAGTACGAAATTTTAGGTCATTTAGGTTCAAAAAGTTAGCATTTTTGGCTCAATATTACAGGAACAATTAAGTGATAATTCCTCCCACTACCTCCTCGCTCCCATACCCATTTATCCTGACTCCTAACTCCTACCCTTACTAAAAGACTTTATTCAGCAAACCCTAATTAGGTATCTGTTTGCGGAGCATTCCGGAACGGAAAAGCTTGGGTCTAAATCCCCGACTTCTAGCTTGTCGTTTAATTTTAGGAGAGGTTTAAATCTCCTTCTAAAAAAGCTGACCGCTGACTGCTGACCGCTTTTTTTAAAAGCTACTTGTATTTTCGATAAATTCATCTAAATCTGGCACATTTACCCAAGTACCAGTTAAATTAGATTCATGGGTTAAATCCATTAATAACTGAGAATAAATACCCTCTTTTAGAGATGGAACTACAGATTTTTCTGCCTCTATTGCTTGTACCCAATTATCAACTACTCGAATAAAAGGTGCAATTCTACCATCAGAATAAACTTTGGGAAAATCTAACCTTTCAGGAATATTTATTTCTGCTAAATTATCCCCATTTTGAGAACCCCAAACTTTAAACCCATGCACATAATCTTTTTGATTATTACTACCAACAATTAAAGTACCTTTACTACCATAAACTTCTACCCAATGACCACGCCCTTGATAGGTGACAGAACTAATACAAATTTGACAGGGAGTACCATCTGCCAACTCTAACATAATATTACAAGTATCATCAGCATCTACTGGTTTTAATTGGTCTCCTACAGTCGGATCGGGGCGAGTTTTAATAGAAGTATTAAGTTGTCCCCAAAGTTTTTTAGCAGGACCAAATAACCAATTAACATAATCAAAAGTATGGGAAGCGATCGCTCCTAATGCACCACCTCCTTTATCCTTTTGAGAATACCAATTCCAAGGACGATTTGGGTTAGCGCGACTTGATGCTAACCAATCAATTTTAATTAGGTGTTTATCCCCCACATATCCATCTGCTAAAATTTCGGCAAATAGTTGCCAAGCAGGAATATAACGAAACTCAAAATCCATAGTTGCTACACATTTATTAGTAGCAGCAATATGATATAATTCTTGAGCTTCTTCTACTTTTAAAGTTGTGGGTTTTTCTAACAATAAATGTTTGCCTGCGGATAATACTTGCTTTGCCATTTCATAATGGAGAAATGGTGGAGTTGAAATTGTTACAGCACTAACTTCAGGTAGGGAAATTATCTCTTCTATGGTATTACAAGCATGAGGAATATTATGATTTAATGCAATTGATTTAGCTTTTTCTAAATCTGGATTATAAACAGCTAATACTTCAGTTTTATGATGTGCTTGTAGACCTGGTATATGTACTTTTTGACCAAATCCTGTACCGATAACTGCTACGCCAATAGTTTGATTGTTCATTGTTTATTAAGAAGGATTTATTAATTGATAATTGATAATTGATAATTGATAATGAATACTTACAGTGGATTCCAGGTTGATGAAGTACGGTGGCACTAAATTTTTAAATAGTTTTTGAAGTATGGAATTAAATTTTCACTCAAAATTAGCAAATTTACTAGAATCATGGATAATTGATAATTGATAATTGATAATGAACAATGGATAATTATTTACAGCATATTTCGGGCAAATGATGTACAAGGTAAATGGCAAAAATATTGTATTGCGGGCATCTTGCCAGGGATGATTGTACCTCATAACAGTCGATAATGGATAATTGATAATTGATAATGAATAATTACAGCGAATTTCAGGTTGATGAAGTACGGTGGCACTAAATTTTTAAACAGTTTTTGAAGTCTGGAATTAAGTTTTCACTCAAAATTAGCAAATCTACTAGAATCATAGATAATTCATAATGAATAATTACAGCAAATTCCATGTTGATGAAGTACAGTGGCACTAAATTTTTAAATAGTTTTTGAAGTCTGGAATTAAGTTTTCACTCAAAATTAGCAAATCTACTATAATCAATGTACCTCATAACAGTGGAAAGCGCTGTATTAATAATAATTAATAATGGATAATTAATTATTAATTATTCATTATCCATCACCAAAAAATAAGGTTATTAGCCTCCCCTTTTAAGGGGATGAAAAAAATCAATTTAGTATTTTAATCCCGATGGTTTCCTACGGAATGCTGCGCAAATAGTCAGAGGTACTGATAACTGTTAACGCAGTTACGACCATAGGAGGCTAACTGTTAACTGATAACTGAAATAGCCCATTCTATTACTTGTTTCCCCAAGTTAACATTATCAAGTAAGTCAATTTCTCTAATTCCTGTCGGACTTGTAACATTAACCTCTGTCAGATAACCACCAATCACATCTATACCAACAAAATATAAACCATCCGCTACTAATTTAGGTGCTAAATACTCACAAATTTCATACTCCCTTTCTGTAATTTCTGTCTGAGCAACCCTACCTCCCACTGCCATATTTCCTCGAAATTCTTTGCCAGTAGGAATCCTATTTACTGCCCCAATAGGTTTACCATTCAACATAATAATTCGCTTATCTCCTTCTTTTGCTGCTGGTAAATAACTCTGAACCATCACAGGTTCTTGACCTTGTTTTGTACTAATTTCTATCAAGGAATTAAAATTTTTATCTGTAGGTTCTAAAAATAAAATTCCCTCCCCAGCTTTTCCACCCAAAGGTTTTAAAACTGCTGCTCCTTGTGACTCTAAAAATTCTCTAATTACCTGTTTATTTTGACTAACAATTGTGTTAGGAATTGCTTTTATAAATTGCAAAGCATACATTTTTTCATTAGCAGCGCGTAACCCTTGAGGAGAATTTATTACTAAAGTTTTTTCTGGATTAATATAGTCTAGAAGATAGGTAGTATAAAGATAAGGAATTGTTACTGGTGGATCTTGCCGCATAAATACAGCATCCATAGACTCTAATAGTTCCAGCATAGTTTTTCCTAAATCATACCAAGGGTTACTTGCCACCCAATGATTCTCTACCCTTTCAATTGGGATAAAATGTACCCGCTGAATTGTTGCCCAGGTTTGACTATCAATAATAGTTAGCTGATTAATTTCCGTTATCCAAACTTCGTGACCAAGTTCTTGAGCAGCTTCCATTAGTGCAACCGTGCTATCGTGAACTGGGTTAAGTTTGTCTATGGGGTCTATGATGAATGCAAATTTCATCTTTAATTTTGTTAATTAGTTTAAAATATTTTGAGTCATCAAGTAGGGGGAAATAATCATCTTAAAACAAGAATTACCCCTAAAAAATAATAAATTCCAGTAAAGTTTTTGTCTTACCGAAATTGATACTAAACTTCTAGAAGTTGATCTAGTTTCCCTTGAGCTTCTAGTCCATATAGATCATCACAACCCCCAATATGTTGGTCATTGATAAAGATTTGTGGCAAAGAACGACGGCCATTTGCTCTATTGGCCATCTTTTCTCGTTCTACCTCATCGCCATCTATAGCGTATTCCTGATAGTTTACTTGTTTTTTATCTAAAAGGGCTTTAGCACGAATGCAAAATGGACAACTTGACCAGGTGTAAATTTCTACGTTAGCAGACATAATGGATTACCCATAAATAATATTTCTTAACCTATTGTAATATTAATTGGCTCTTTGAGAATAATTTTAGATTTTATATAACTCAGGACTTACACAGGTGAACCTAGAAACCCAATACGAGCGTAGACATTTTTTATTAAAAACCGGACAGTACAAAGTTATGAGTAGAAAAAACATTATATCCTGACCACTAAGGCTAGGCATGATATTTTTAACTTCTGTAGTTAGCTCCTATCATTCGTAACCAGAGATACGGCAATAAATGCCACCAAACCTACTAAAGGAGCGATTAAGGTAGGAAAACCGTCAAAATCAGCAGTGAAAATAGGATTTTTGATATATAATAAACTGTTATCGCTACCAAACATTTTTGGCATTAGAACAAACAATATTAGCCTAGTTCCTGTCCCCGAAATGATACAAGCTAAAGCACCATATTTTTTTGCTTTAGGCCAATACAAACCACCTGCTAGGGGCACTAATAATCCTGCAAACCCTAAATCGAAGGCTAACAGCAACAAAATCCCAGTCTGGGGAACCAAAACAGCAAACAAAACTCCCAAAGACGTAATCCCAAAAGCCATAAACCGAGTTAACCTCAATAGCCGATCGCTACCTCGATCCCGACTACCTTGGCGAATACCAATCACATTATGGGCAATTACTGAAGATGTACCAAGAATTGCTCCATCAGCAGTTGAAAGGGAAGCAGCAAGAATGGCAGCAATGACCAACAAGCCTAAAACTGGTGGAACCACTCCTTTGATGAGAGCTAAAAGTAAAGGACCTTCAGGAGTAATACCTGCCTGGGCTAATATTTGCGGAGTAGATAGAGCCACGATCGAAAATGGTACACCGATAATTACTGTTCCTGCTGAAGCGATCAAACAAGCTCGTTGCGCAGTTTCAGGGCTATCGGCAGCAAAAATTCGCGCCATAAAGTCGATAGCCACAATATCTCCCAAACCAAGAGCTAACAAGGTTGCCCAGTTAATGGCAGCTCCAGCAGCAGGATTGGCTAATTGCTCTAAGGCAAATGGACCCATGCCGTCTGGTATGTCAAAGCCAAAGTTGACTCCCATAAAACCAAACAGTAGCATAGTGCCAATAAAGGCGATCGCTACCTGAATAGCATCGGTATAGACTATAGCAAACATTCCTCCAGAAGCAGTGTAAATAAATACGATAGTTGCAATCATTATCACCCCAATAGTATAGCTAGTTCCTAAAAAACTCTCAAAAACATAGCCTCCTGCCACTAAGTTTCCTGCCAGCAAAAACCCAAAACTCAAAACCATGATAATAGAAACGACAACTTCTGTTAAGCGACCATACTTGAGTCGATAAAAATCTGGGAGAGTAATTAATCCCATGCTGTTCATTGGTTTGGCAAAAAATAGACCACTTAAAAGCAAACAGAGGGCTAATCCCAAGGGCAAAGATGCCCCCGCCCAAAAGCCAAATTCACCAGCTAGGTCAGTATTGCCCAAGGTGGCATTAGAATCGACGGACTGGGCCATCAAGGTAGCAGCGGCCAGGGGCAAGATGAGGCGGCGTCCTGCTACCAGAAAGTTGATGCTATCGCCTTTAATCTGTTTGGCAGTCCAGATACCAATACCTAAGGTAGCAAACAAAAAGAGGATGATTCCCCAAAAAAATATTAGATCTGTCATAGTACCTGTTCCTGAGTTGGTTAGCTTGAATATCTGGATAATCGTAGCATGGCATAGATTTATTTGGCGTTGACCGATCAAAAGCTGATATCATCTCCGGTTGAATAGTTATAATGATATCTCTCGTAGTATTGCTCTACCCCTATCTATCTGCAGAGTTAGAGCAATACTATAAACAAAAACTTTTTTCTCACTTATTATCTGGACATCATATTACTATATAAAGTTTTGTTTTTTTATTTCAAAAAATATTACAAAAAAATGAGGTCTAAAGTCTCCCCTTTTAAGGGGATGAAAAAATATTTAACTCAGTATTTCAAGCCTCCGACTAAGGTCTGAGGTTCACTGATAACTGATAACGCAGTTACGACCATAGGAGGCTAACTGTTAACGCAGTTACGACCATAGGAGGCTAACTGATAACTGAAATGACACACTTTGACTGGCCAAGATTTTAGCTACTTTTTTGTGCTTAATTCCCAAGAACCCCAATCTCGAAAAGTTATAATTGTACTTGGTCGCAGTCCGCCATCAATAATATACTTAACACTTATAGATAGGGGTATTATTTATATGTTTGTTTCTTTATCAACAAGCCCTTTTTTGTCTAGTGAGTAGTTAGATTATTCAGGCGATTGCGATTAAACTTAGTCTATAAATATAGTCGTCATTAACTGAAAACAGTTCAAATATGCTCTGTAATTCTCTAACTCGCTTACAAATAGATAGAAATTCAACTCTGGCAGAAGCGCTATCAAACTTCAGCCTGAATAAACAATCGGAAATTCCATGGTTGGTAAAGCTTTTAGAGAATCCCAAAAGTCCACTAGCTTTACCAGGAAACATCAATTTATTCGGACATGATTGCTTGCACTTGCTGCTGGCACGAGGCACATCTGGAGCTGACGAAGCCTTTGTCATTGGCTTCACTATGGGAAACGATCTGAAAACCAATAGGCTACATATTTTGATTTTTAAAGTTTTTACGCAATTTTTCTACCCGGTAAAGTATCGTTTCACTTCTTACCAACTGCAAATTTTTGATCAAGGTTTGATTTTGGGTCAGCAGTTGAAAACCAAAAATATCCATCAATTTGACTTTAACTTGGTTCTGGACAAAAGTATTGGCGAAATGCGATCGTATTTCGGCATCAACCTTAAACAACTCGAAGAATTTATTGATTATACAAAACTCATTTGATAAATCTTAGAACTTATGCAGAATACAAAAAGATAGACC
Organism: Hydrocoleum sp. CS-953; assembly: GCF_002260545.1. Taxonomy (GTDB): domain Bacteria; phylum Cyanobacteriota; class Cyanobacteriia; order Cyanobacteriales; family Microcoleaceae; genus Trichodesmium. The sequence continues at coordinate 7,033 of NZ_LGSU01001500.1, forward strand.
ACTTTTCCGGGGCAAAGCCGTTAACCCCCAGTAGATAAAGTGTATCTGCGTAAATCCTGAATCTAATAATTAGGGTTTGCGGATTACAGCAGTTTTCCTTCGGAATGATAGGCAAACATCTATTTTCAGCTACTTCAGGAATTTCTCCTGCTACTACTGGGTTTCAAACTATTTGTAGTGTAAAAAATCCTAAAGTACCGTTAAAGAGAAAGCTTTATTTACAAAGATGTCTATATAGTCTTTGAGTATTTATATCAAATCCGGTTAATATCATGTCCGGTAGCATCGGTATTTTATAGAGAAGGTAAGGAGGAAGTAGGGGCGATTCGCGAATCGCCCCTACAAGAGAAGGAAAAAGCTTATATGGCAGTAGATATTTTCCCAACTTTTACACAAACGATACCAACGGACATGATATAATTCGGTATAAAAAAATTTTTCATCTTCATCTTCATCCAAGAGCGAATGTTTCTAAATTCTCTTCCCTCCTGACTCCTGACTCCTGACTCCTAGATTAACTATTTAATTATACCAATGCTACCGGATTTGATATTATCTAGATCACTAGCAACAATTCCAAAAATCTTTCCCAAGTAAGCTCTTTACCTCCTATTCTCCCTTGTAAAAAGGTTAATTCCTCATTAGAAAAGGGAGGCTCATCCACACTAGCTAACACTACATTCATTTCTTCTGGCTCCAGCACTCCATTCCCATCCTGATCGATGGGAATAAAGTAGGTGGCGAACTCATCAAGTCTTGACATCAAACGACGGTGGCGCAGCATTAATTCCCCAAATTCTGAGAAATCAATTTCACCACTGTTATCCGCATCCATGCTGGAAAAGAGAAAGTTGAGTTCATCGTCACTCATGGGGTTCCCTGCTTGCTGCAAGTGATATCTGAGTTCTTCCAAAGACAAAGTGCCACTACGATCTCGGTCAATAGCATTAAAGATATAACGGAGGTCATTTTTGAGTTCTAGGGGTGCTTGCTCGAAAAAAACTTTGTGATGCTTCCCTTGCATAGCAGAGTGTAATTGACTGCGGAAGGCGGATATTGCTTCTCTGGCTGTGAGGTAGCGAAAACGATGTTCTTCAGGACAAGCTATGGCAAAGGGAGCAACAGGTACTAGAGAGGAGATTGATCGCCGTAAAATAAGGAAGCAGGCATAAGTACCCAAGTGAAATGAAACGGCTAAAATAGGTAATCCTAGGGGTGCGATTGCTATATTCAGCAGCCACTCAACCACTGCTGCGCCAAAAGCTCCAGCACAAGCAAACAGAATACTTTGTTGATTAGGTGCATAGAAAATACCCCCAATAGAAATTGCTGTTAAAGCTGAGTTGTATCCTAATAAACCAGCGTACACCATATTCCGGTCTACCCCCACTATAATTGCTACAACCAGACCAATAGCTGACCCCAGAGACCCAACCAACGCTCCCATAGGACTACACAAGGCTAAAGCAATAATAATTAACACGGCAGAAACTAAGTTGTCTGAAAAAAAGATTTGACCGATGCCAGTGATAAGGGCAGATAAAATGCTCATCCCATCTAGGGGATCGGCCGAATCAGGAAATGGTGGTGGTGCGCCGAACTCAAAAAAAGGTTGTGGAACATAGAGGGCAATTGCCAGAAAACTGTAGGTTACAATTTGAAATGGCACTGCCATAGAAGGCAGTCCTAGATTTACTGCCATCCAGTTTCCCAGATACTCCATTAATACTGTGCTGAGGGCAGCGCAAATGATCGCCGCCAGTAGCCAGAGCCAGTTTCCAGTACCGTTGCCCCAAGCACCAAAAGTTCCTAAAGCTAGCCCAACTAACGCTCCATTTAAGCCAAAAACACCATTACGAACACTAGGGCGATCTAGATTCATAAAAAAGCCTGTCCAGGTAGCTACAACAACTCCAACAACTAGCATCAAAGCTGTCCAGGGCGATTGAATAGAAATTGCCAGAGTGATGAGTAGTCCAGAAATTGGATTATTAGCAAACCCTACCTGACCAATACCACGCAAACTGGCATTGATAAAATCCAAAAGCGGACGCTTTTCCAAGGTGTCATTAAGGTCTTGCATGGTTCCCATGATGGGCAAGGGATTTCGATGAGAGGTTTTTTCTGACTTCAATATACGAGAAAGCAACTCGTGAAGAGGCAGAGGTTCAGAATTGTTTTGAGAAATTTCAGAGGCATTTGACATAGTACATTTATCAGGACTTATGCAAAAAATGAAATTATATCAGATCCGGTAACATCGGTATAATTAGGGTTTGCGGAAAAAGTCTTTTTTAAGGAGTAGGGGAGTAGGCGAGTAGGCGAGGAGTAATTTTTTTCCCAACTCTTGCTGAAAATACGCTCCTTTTTGAGCATTAAGGGCTGAAACAGGCGTACTTTTTAGATTGCTAAAAAGGCTAAAACCTTTATCTGTAAATACTTTTAGATTTAATCAGCAAGCCCTAATTAGATTGTTAATCTAGGAGTCATATCAAATCCAGTTAAACAGTTATAGTAGGTTGGCGTTGAAAATTGTCGTTATAGCAAGGCAACAGGCAACAGGCAACAGAATTTTAGGGATTTTACATTTTGTTACATACTTCTGTTTTTTCACACCGACTTACTTAGATTGGTTAACTTTTTAGGAGTCAGGAGTCAGGAGTCAGGAGGAGAGAGGATTACAAAGATTTAGTAGTTATGACGATTGGATGTTTTTTTTATGTCCAATCAAGCGGACTTGATATTATATCCCGCATCGACATAAGACGCAAGGCAAGGAAATGCGCACCAAGAGATGGCGGTTATGCGTAAGTCCTGTTCTTGTTTTTATTTTACTAAATAGACTTTGCTTCTGCGATTATACTATTGAGTAGGTTTTGAAGCTTATAGTTGAGAAATAATTTTTGTTTATATTAACTGCGAAACTACTTTAATTTTCAATGAATGGCGGTAAAAATTAATAGGCGTTCGTGATGCGTGGCTATGATTTTTCCAAACATAGAAACCGGATTGGTACTGGATGGCTTTCGATACTAACATCTGTCTCCAAACCCGGTTTCTTAAAGATTTCATAGTTTGATTCACCAACGCCCAAAAAACTTTCTTCTTTCAAGAAGCAATAACATAATCAATAAGTTGCGCGAGTCGTTGACGCAAAGTTTCTAAACCAAGTCCCTGAGCAGCAGAAATAAATACCGCCATGGGATATTCTTCATTAGCGAATCTTAAAGTATCTCCATCTACTTCATCAATTTTGTTAAAGGCAACTAAAGCTGGTCCTGGAGTTTCTGGCATTTCCGCCAAAATAGTCATCACAGAACGTATTTGACTTTGCCAAGCAGGATGAGATAGATCCACCACATGAAGCAAAGCATCTGCATCTGTCACCTCTTCCAGAGTTGCCCGAAAAGCATCCATCAGAGTAGGTGGTAGTTCGTGAATAAATCCCACAGTGTCAGTAATTACAATTGTAGTTGGTTTATTCGTAATAGCATCAGGAACAGTCAAACGACGAGTAATAGGATCTAGAGTAGCAAATAATTTGTCTGCTGCATAAACTTCTGAATTAGTAAGTGTATTTAATAATGTAGACTTACCAGCATTCGTATATCCAACTATTGCCACTGTTGGTACTTCTTGGCGCTGACGATGTTGCCGTAGACGGGAACGATGTGCTTGTAACTGATTAACCTCTTTCTGTAACCGAGATATTCTAGCATTAATTGCCCGACGTTCTGTTTCTAATTTAGTTTCACCAGGTCCCCTTGTACCAATACCACCACCAAGACGAGACATCGCTTCACCTCTACCAGTCAGACGGGGAATAGTATATTCTAGTTGAGCAAGTTCGACCTGTAATTTTCCGGCGCGAGACTGAGCGCGTTGGGCAAAAATATCCAGAATAACTTCAGTACGGTCTACAACTCTCACACCAATTTTTGTTTCTAGGTTGCGTACTTGAGCAGGGGAGAGGTCGCGGTCAAATACAACCAGGTTCGCTCCCACCGTTTGAACGCTCAGAGCAATTTCTTGAACTTTACCCTCTCCTACAACTGTCTGGGGATGGGGATGCGATCGCTTCTGATGTACTGTCTTTAATACCTGACCTCCAGCAGTATCAACAAGTCGAGCTAGTTCGGCCAATCCATCTTCAAATTGCTGATTAGTCATTTTATCTATTTTTAGCCCCACCAACAGCACTAAGTCTTGGTCAGAATCAACTTCTTGAGCAATAAATTCTCGCTCAAATTCTGCTTCCAATCCATCAACTAAGTCGATAAAGTCTTGTTTGGCAAGCATATCCAGACTGAGAGGAGGCGACACGCTCCAAAAATTCAGCTCTTGAAGATCTGTATTTTCACGTTCATGTGTAGGAATAGGTAATAGGTGAGCTAGATAAGTTTGTTTAATGTAACCTGTAGCACCTCCACCCCGACGTTTAAACCCTTCACCTGTGAGGGTCAGCATCACCAAAGCATCAAGTCGTTGAATTACCATTGCAGTCAAAGTACCTTCCGAAGGCACTTCTGCTTTCAGGTTAGTAGCGATACAACGAATACCACTGAGACGACCTGCACCATAACGGGGTAATTCCAGGGGCGGGATTTGGGTTTGGCGGGGTGTGCCAATTCCCACCCGGATAATTTGTCCCCTACGATTAATGTATACACAAACTGGTTGGCCAACTTCTGTACTGATAGAGGCGACTCTCTGGGCAAATTCAGAGGTAGTTAGGCGATCGCCAGGCACTCGCTGATGGTACAACCTTTGCAGTTGTTTAAGTTGGTTAGATTTTAGACCCTGGAGATTTCCGTAGATGGTTTCGATAGGCATTCCTAGCCACGTTTTTGTGGCCCCTCTATATACTACTTTTGATTATTATAAATATATAAATATTTTATTATAGCAGTTTTATTTTATTTGTGTATAAAAACCTTACTGCTTTTAGGCAATAGGGAGCAGGGAACAGGGAACAGGCAGGAATTTCAAGTTTTTTATCTACTTTTTGATTTGTCACGACCTATTTAGGATGGCTACATAATCAAAATTTTTGCAATTAACACAATTTCTTTCCTGCTTATGATATATCAAAAGATGATTTTATCGGACAAGTAACTATGTTTAATTTCTTAATGGAAAACTCTTCTCCACCAACTGTTCAAGAAATTGCTTTTGCTTTTCGTCGTTGGGGTTTGGTGGGTTTTTGGGTGCAAATAGTATTTGCTTTTATTCCAATTATTATTTTGATATTTGCCCTATTTTTTACTAATAATCCTGACTATACTAGACCAGGAAATTTATACATAGGAGAATTTTTAGCCTTTGGTTGTCTATCAGCACTGATTTTTACTATTTACTGGTGTTTTCGTTATGTAAAGTTATCTGAAAAGCTAGAAAACCCTCAGATGCGTCCTCCAAAAGCAGAGGTAATTCAATGTTTATGGATTGGGTTAATTGCTAATATTTTAGGAATGTTTTGTGCAGTAGTAGTTGCTATGGGTAAAGTAGCAACCCTCTTATGGCAAATGTTATCTATTCCCCAAGGAGCCTCAGTAATTAGCACTCCTGGTAGTAATCAAGCCATAATTAACAGAGGTACTCTAGTTGTACCGTTAGATATGGTAGGGGTACAAGCGATGTTAAGTACCATTGCTGCTGAGTTAGTAGGTATTATAGTTGCTTTGTGGCTCTTAGGTTTAGTTAGTCAACATCATTCTCACCATTCTTAAGCTTTTTAGGATCAATGTCAAAAGTGGGTAACTCATCAACAGTAAAGCAAAAATCAGCAGATCCCATTTTTATAGTGTATAATCAAAAGTAAGTGGGGCAGAATATAAACTTCACTATAAAATGCTGTCAAGGGAAATACCCTTAAGGAAGTTCCGACTGCCGTAAAGGAGCATCGGAAAACTTTACTGTTTTGCTTCCTAACATAAAACCATGACATCAAAAGCGTAGTTCCTCAGTAGGAGACAAGCGATAGCGTCAATCACGGGAGCATCACAGACAATTAAATCCTAGTTGACCGGAGGTGAAAAATATGACCGAAAGATTATACTTGTTAATTTCTGGCTCAGTTTTTGCTCTAGTTGGATTCTTTCACATAATAAGGCTCATCTATCAGTGGTCTATTCAAGTAGGAGTTTTAGGCATTCCACAATGGCCATCATTGTTAGCTATTGTAGTTGCTGGCTTCCTATCAATCTGGGCTTTTCGTGTAGCTAGTCATCTTAGGAGTTCTCCTAGTTCTTCTCACTGAGTAATATTATTGCGGTTGAATAGTTATAAATAACAAGGGAGGAGTCAGAATTCGTAGGGAGCGAATGGCTATTCGCCCCTACATGAATTCAGAATTCAGCATAGAAGAAGAGAAAAAAATAAGGTATTAAGAAGGATAAAGTTTTATCATACCTAATCATCGGGAAATAATATAACTCATATTTCACACAATTGGTAAGATAATTCTAAAGATCGTACCTTCTCCAACAGTCGAGTCACAGGTGATTTCACCACCATGTTTCTCAGTGATAATTTGATGAGCGATCGCCATCCCTAAACCTGTTCCCTTCCCTACTCCTTTCGTGGTAAACCCTTGCTCAAATATCCGCTCTTTCGTTTCTGGTTTCATTCCACTACCATTATCTTCTATTTCTATCTTGACTTCATTTTCATCTACATTGGCAGTGCTTATGTTTATTTGATTCGGTTTTTTCTCTATTTCAGCATAAGTTTTACCCACATTCGCCTCCTCAAAAGCATCTATTGCATTTGCCAAAATATTCATAAATACCTGATTCAACTGACCTGGAAAACATTTGATTTCCGGTAGTTCCGCATATTCTTTAATTGTTTCTATTGCCGGACGTTTATCATTAGCTTTAGTACGATGTTTGAGAATTACTAAGGTACTCTCTATGCCATCATGGATATTAAACTTCGTCTTATGCTCCTGATCTTTGCGGGAAAATATTCTCAGACTGGTACTGATATTTTTCATCTGCTCCACTCCCACATTCATTGACTTTAATATCTTGGGAAAATCTTCTCGTAGATATTCCAAATCAATGTCTTCGGCATGATCTTCTATTTCTTCAGCAGCAGTATTCTCTTCATATAGCTCCAAATGTTCTAATAAGTCAGTTAGGTTGTCTTGAGCCATGGAAATATTACCAGCAATGAACCCTAATGGATTATTAATTTCATGGGCAACACCAGACAGCAAACTTCCTAATGCTGACATTTTCTCACTTTGAACTATTTGTAGTTGTGCTTTTTGTAAATCTCGCAGTGCTTGTTGAGCTTGCTCATAGAGTTGAGCATTTTTCAGAGCAATGGCAGCTTGAGCGCAGAGAAATTCAATTATTGTCTGCCGTTGTGTCGTAAACACACCTTTGGTTGTAGGATGTTCTAAGTACAAAATAGCCACTAAATCACCTTGATGCAATAGTGGCACACAAAACACACTTTGGGGCTGATAAGTAAGTAAGTACCCTTCGAGGATGCCAGTGATTTCGGTTTTGCTTTCATTAATGAGTACAACGGACTGTGTATTTTTCACATATTGAATCAAGCGAATGGGTACTGGACTCTGTATAGTTAGAGGTTGTGAGTAGGTATCAGTCTCTATTGTACCATCTGTTGTCAGTTGTGCTATTGCCCGCAGTTGCCACCGTTCACTTTCTGTAATCAATAAAACAGCTTTTTGTGCCCCAGCATTGGTGAGAATAATCTGTAGAATGTTGCCTAATAGTGGTTCCAACTCTATGATACTGGAGATGGCTTGAGCTGCTTGTAAAATAGCTGCCAAATCTAAGGTGTCAGATAATCCCGTGCTAGTAGTTTGAGTGTTTGTTTTTGAGGTTAGTGTTTGAGTCACCCACTCGATACTATCAAGGGGATTCAATTCTACCTGTTGCTGTTGCAGGATCGGGGTAAGTAGTTGACGGTATTTTGCTTCTAGTTGATTAATCTTAGCTTTAGCTTCCCACCGAGCATAACAATAGTAAGCTTCTTGCATATAGCCTGCTGCCACCTTCTGTTTACCCCAGTCGAGGTAGAATTTAGCTGCGAGTTCGTTAGCTAATGCTTCTTCTTGGAGATATTCGTTTTCTTTGGCTCCTGCTATAGCTTGGTCATAAAGCTCTATTGCTTCAAATCGTTCTCCTAAAACTCGGTGGCGCTCTGCTGCTACTAAATCTACCTTATGTTGACCATTCATCGGAGCATAGTTAGCCCAGTATTGCATTTTTTTCTGATTAGTTTCAACCTTTTCGAGAATACTTTTCTGCACAGATGTCTCTGCATCACCATAATGAGCTAACTGAGTCAAGGAATCATAGAAATTCCACGCATACTCATCCAAAAAGGCTACAACCCCATCCAAATAAAACTCAGCTAGTGCAGCATTTTCCAATGCTTGGGGAATCTGATCGAATAAATAGCAAAGAATCAACTTATTCAGATAAACATAATGCAGTGCCGTGCGGTCATTAGCAGCGATTTGAAACGGAACAGATTTAGTTTCATTATAAGCTGTTCCTATTAGTTCCCATGAAACTTCCGACTCTCCCAATAAATTGAGAACAGCTTGTTCAAAAGCTTGATTCCAAGCCAAGGTATTTTCTTGTTTCATAGTGGCGAGAGCATGACTTGTAGTTGCCATTTCCCCTTTAAGAGTAAAGAGGTTCTGACCCATTAAATAAAGGTATTGAGATCGGTTGGAGATAGCAAAACCCCCAAACTGGAAGTTTCCTGTATCAAGTCCAGCTTGGTAAGCCTTAAGTAACAAGGGAATAGCTTCCCTAACATGAGTCGAATAGTGACTGATGCAAGCCCCTGTAACATAAGTACCACTAACACCATCGCCTGTTTGGGGACTTAAATCCAACTTGCAAGCAAGTTTTCCATATTCCTGAGCTGAGGTAAAGTCCTGTAATACCAAAATACAAACTACGCCATAGTCGCCATAGATAAGTGCAGATTGGGGTGTATTTCCATATTGAATCAATAACTGCATCAGCTTGCAAACTACCCAAGGAAAAAGGCTGGGATTTGCCTGATAACAGGGTGCTATTAAATTTGCTAGAATCTTTACTTTTGCCAACTGGTTCTTATCGTCTATCAAAGGTAAGTCTGCTAAAGAGGCAATAGCTTTACCTTCCATCGCCTGAGAAATTGCTGCCAGTTCCACCTGTAAATCCTCAATGCCAGGTGATTCTGGAACCTTAATGCCTAATAAACCCAAGAACTCTATACCTATATTCAAAGCTGATAACTGTTCCGTTTGAGCCATCTTAGCCTGTATTTTAATTTCATGGACTTTCACCACATCGAGCAAGTCTTCCTGATGATTCAGAACTTGTTCAATTATGGTTTCCATCAATTCAAAATCACCAGTCAGATAAGCTGCTTCTGCATAATTCTCATGTAATTTTAAGGCTAATTCATAATTCCTTTGCCAACTTTCTACATCCAGTAAAGACAACGCTGTTTGAAAATATTGCAATGCTGCTGTATAAGCTGCCGAACCTTTAGCTTTTTCTCCCGCAGTTAAATTGAGTTGCATCAAATTCTCTCTTTCTGTGGGTTCAGCGATTAATTCTATTGCCTGGTTCCAGTGATTAACAATTGTAAAAATCTTGCTCTCCTGTTCTTCTGGAGAAAGCTTTTTCGACAGTAACCTGCCGATGTGTAAATGGGTAGCTTGTTTTTGCCCTTGAGGAATTAGAGAATAAGCTGCTTGTTGCACTCGGTCATGTAAAAACCGATAATTCACTGAAATGTTTTCTAAACTTTTCTCCTGTTGTTCCTCACCTTGGAAAAATTTATAACTGTCACTGTTGGGAATTACAAACCCTTCTTGTAAACCTCGCCATAAATTCCCTGCTACTTCATCTTGAGTCTGCTCACACACCACTGCTAATATGGCTAAGTCAAATTGGTTCCCTATACAAGCTGCTAGTTTCAGTACATTATGATTAGTTTCTGGCAGTTTCTGCAACCGCCCTACCATAAATTCTACCACATCATCTGTGAGTGCTAACTGTCGTACTTCTGTTAGATCGCACTGCCAGTACCCTGCATCTGCCTCAAATTTAATACACTCATCTTCATGCAACCCTTTCAAAAATTGGGTGCTAAAAAACGGGTTACCCTTTGTTTTCTGATAGACTAACTCGGATAAGGGCGCTGCTATAGATGTCGCACACAATAATGTTTCAGCTACCAAACGATTAATATCTGTTTCACTCAAAGGTGTTAGAGTTAGAGTCTCAATATTTGCCCCTTGTTTATTAATTTCATCTAATGTCAACATCAATGGATGAGCTGGAAATACCTCGTTATCTCTATATGCTCCTAACACTAATAAATAACCAACTTCCGACTCATCCATCAATAACTTGAGCAAGTTTAACGATGCTGAGTCCGCCCATTGTAGGTCATCCAGGAAAATTACCAAAGGATGCTCTTTTGTGGTAAATACCCGTATAAATTTACTAAACAATAAATTAAAACGATTTTGCGCTGCACTTCCTGATAGTTCCGCAACTTCTGGTTGAGTACCAATTATTCTTTCTACTTCTGGCACTACATCTATAATTACTTGTCCGTTTTCTCCCACCGCATCCAGAATTTTCCCTTTCCATACAGCTAGTTCCTCATCTGACTCCCCTAACAATTGTCCCATTAAATCTCGGAAAGCTTGCACGAAAGCAGAGAAAGGAATGTTGCGATTAAATTGGTCAAACTTCCCTTTAATGAAATACCCTCTTTGCTTAACTATGGGTTTATGTACTTCATTGACTACTGCCGTCTTCCCTATTCCAGAAAACCCTGCCACAAGCATCATTAGAGTTGCACCTTCAGCCACAAGAGCGAATCCATCCAAGAGTTTTTGTACTTCTGTTTCTCGTCCGTAGAGTTTTTCTGGAATCATGAAGCGATCGCATAAATCTTTACTACCTAGCTCAAATTGTGTAATTTCTCCTGTTGCTTGTAACTGTTGTAAACATTGCTCTAGATCGTGCTTGAGACCCAAAGCACTCTGATAACGCTCTTCCGCATTTTTCGCCATTAACTTCAGTATTATATCCGACAATACTTGAGGAATTTCTGTCCTGTTCCCTATTTTTGGTATTTGGGCAATATGACAATGGACTAATTCCATGGGGTCGGTAGTAGTAAAGGGTAATTTTCCTGTTAGAAGTTCAAAAAAAGTTACACCTAGAGAATAGAAGTCGGTGCGATAGTCAATTCCTCGGTTCATCCGTCCAGTTTGTTCTGGGGAAATGTAAGCTAGAGTTCCTTCTAGGACGTTGGGACTAATTAGTTGTTGTTGTTCTTTGGGCAGTAGAGTAGAGATGCTAAAGTCTATCAGTTGGACTTGCTTGGTTTCCGGATTTATAATAATGTTACCTGGTTTAATGTCTTTGTGAATGATGCGCTGTTGGTTCAGATAGTGGAGAGCTTCACTCAGTTGAATAGCGATGTGGAGAAAATTGCTGAGAGTTTGCTCTGAGTTTTGCCAATAATTTAAAAGAGCGATCGCTCCATTATCTGGCATCACCAAGGCGTAACTATTACCGTAGCGTTCTAGGGCTAGAGGTTGCACAATAGCTGGATGTTCCAGATGACGGGTGATAATGTATTGATTACGGAATTGGACTAATTCATTGAAAGTGGGGTGGGGGTTGCGTAATACTTTAATAATTACTGGTTTCTGGTCACAGATACGCTGGCCACGATAGACCATAGTGCGCGTACCTTGGTATAAGTTTTCGCTTAGGTAGTAGTTAGGAAGGTTAAGCATAATATATTAGTAAGCAGATTTAATTTAGGTAGACTTCAAGTTTTTAGTGAGATTTTAGCAATAGACATCTCCAAAAATGAAAAATAAAATCAATTCTTATCTAAAAATTGTCAATTATTTCTCCCTGTTCCCTCTTTTCTGGAGATGTCTAATGACAATGACTAGGTTAAATGGGAATATCTATCATAAATTCAGTACCTTTTTCCAGTTGAGAAATACACCTTAATTTTCCTCCATGTTGCTCGGTTACTATTTGGTAACTAATAGACAACCCCAGTCCTTTTCCTTGACCAACTGGTTTGGTCGTGAAGAAGGGGTCAAAAATACGTTGCTGAACAGTTGCGCTCATTCCTGGCCCATTGTCAGCAATGGAAATCCTGATAGTCTGGTTGTTCTGTATTTGAGTGGCGATCCTAATTTTAGGACACTCTTGCACTTCCGAGATAATTAAAGCATCAATGGCGTTGGTGAGAATAGACAGAAACACTTGATTGAGTTGACTGGGGTAGCAGTTGACTGGAGGTAGTTGACCATAGTTTTTCACTATGACAATATCTGGTTGGGAACCATTAACTCTGAGGCGATGTTGCAAAATCATTAAGGTGTTCTCTAATCCTTCATGGATGTCTACTTGCTTTCTTTGAGATTCGTCGAGACGTGAGAAGTTGCGTAAACCGAGAATAATCTGGCGAATGCGATCGCCACCTACTTGCATAGAATCAAAGATTTTTTCTATGTCGTCACATAAGAATTCTAGGTCTATTTCTTGTAACTTGTCTTGTATAACAACACTGGGGACGGAGTTTTCCTGGTAAAGGTTGAGCAGGTCGAGTAAGTCCTCGACATACCCGCGAGCGTGACTGATATTGCCTGAAATAAAGGTGATGGGATTATTAATTTCATGGGCAATTCCTGCTACCATTTGACCTAAAGAAGACATTTTTTCGGTTTGGATGAGTTGAGTTTGAGTCTGCTGCAATTGTTCCAGGGTTTGTTGCAAGTGTTGGTTGTTCTCTTGGAGTTCTTGGGTTCTCTGTTGAACTTTAAGTTCTAGGTTATGGCTATAGTTTTCTAGATGTCGGTAAAGTCTAGCGTTCTCAATGGAAATGGCGGCTTGAGCGGTAAGGAGCTTAAGAACTTCCAGTCGCTCTGAAGTGAACGCTTCTGTGGTGAGATGGTTTTCCAGGTAGAGGATGCCAATAAGTTTTCCTTGGTTAATCATGGGAGTGCAGAGGAGACTTTTAGGTGGTTGTTTGAGCAAGTATAGATCGGCACTGAAGTTGTTGTTCTGTTCGAGGTTGTTGAGTAGCAGTGTCTTTTGAGTTCGTTTCACAGTATTGATGATGCTGCGAGGTATGGTATCGGTTTGATCTAGGGAAATAATGCTTATATCACAACTTTTGTTATTGCATTGAGCAACAATTTCCCAATTATCAGGCTTATTTAACAATAAAACTCCTTTGTTAGCCCCCGCATTCTCAATTAAAATCTGCATTAACTTAGACAGCAATGCATCAAGTTCGATTTCTTCAGATATAGTTCTGGAGGCTTTGATAGCAGAGGTATGGTCTAGGAAAAGAGTTGTGCTAGTGACTGTATCTGAGGCTTGACTAGAGATGAAATTGTTATAGGAATTACCAGTTTCTCTTGTTTCCAAGATGGCGGTGAGAAGTTGAGAATATTTTGTTTCGAGCTGGTTGGTTTTTGCTTTTGCCCCCCAACGGGCGTAGCAATAGTAAGCTTCAATCATATAGTCGGCAGCAACTCTGTTTTTGCCCCACTCAAGGTAGAATTTGGCTGCTAGTTCGTTAGCTAGTGCTTCTTCTTGGATGTATTCATTTTCTTTTGCTCCTGCTATAGCCTGGTCGTAAAGTTCTATTGCTTCTGCTTTTTGTCCTTTAACTCGGCAAATTTCTGCTGCTACCAAATCTACCTTATGTTGATAATTCATGGGAGCATAATTCGCCCAATGCTGTTGCAGTTTTGCTTGGTTGGCTTCTACTTGTGCAAAGATTTCTGATGTTTCCCCAGACTTTAAACTTAAAGCTGCTAAAGCCGTCAAAGAATCATAGAAATAAAACACTGGTTCACCAATGAGTCCGACACCTGCCACTAAATATTTTCTGACTTCAATTGCCTGGTTTTGAGCTGATTCAATTTCTTCAAATAAATAGTCAAGCATCAGCTTATATATATAGAAGAAATACAACGCAGCAAATTGACGCGCTTTTAGCAATTCTAGAGACTCAACTTCTTGGAAAGCTTCACCAGACAAGATAGTTGGATTTTCTGCAACTCCCAGCAAATTCAACATACATTGCCAATGGATTCGACACCTACTAGCTGTGGTTAATAGATTCAATTGCACTAGAGCATGGCAGTAAGTACGAGTTTCCGGCTCCAATATCACAAGAGGCTTACCGCACCAAAAAGAATTGTAGCAAATGGTTTGAGCATTATATCCCGCATCTTCTACCTTTCCCACTTCTAGCCCGACTCCATAACCCTCTTTCAGCACTGGTAGTGTTGTGTTGATGTGAAATTGTCGGTGTAAAATGAAGTATCCCAACACACATAATACCTGGGGTTTAACAGCTTTAGCATCCATTTTTGCAACGAGATCGAGTGCTAATTGACCAAACTTAACCCCTACATCCACATCTTGCTTGATATTGCAAGCAATTATCCCATAGGCAGCATAAGCGAAAGCTGAAACTGATATATTTCCATATTGAATGGAGAGCTTGACTGACAAAGAAACCAATAAGGGAAATAAGATAGAGCCAGACATGGAAGCTGCTGGCATGATGCTGTTACTAATCTCAACAATGGCGATTTTTTCAACCTCTGTCATCTGAGGTAGGTGAATCAATTCTTTAATTTCCCTGTCTCCAATTAGTGTTTCAACTTCTGCAATTGCTTGTTTAATATCCTCCTTTGTAGGTTCCTCTGGAAAAGTGACACCTAACTTTTGTAAGAATTCTTGGGCAATGGCAATAGCTTGAGTCGGTTGACTTCGAGAAACATTAGATAGAATTCTAATGCGGTAAACATTCACCTGTTCTGATAAAGTATATGTCTGTGTAATTACCTTTTCAATGTACTGTTCCATAGCTTCAAAATCATTGCAGAGTGAAGCCAAGTCCGCCGTTAAGTTATGGAATTCTAAACTCATTTCATATTGACGTTCCCAGAGATCCTCTCCCAGCAAAGATAATCCTGTAGTAGCATATTCACGACCTCCTTGGTAAGCGGTGGCAGCTCTGGCTTTGCGACAGGCAATTAGGTTTAGCTTGGCTAATTCATCTCGTTCTTTTTGTTGAATAATTAAGCCTTTTCCATAATTTAATTGATTCACGATTTCAAAAATGTGGTCTACCCTTGCTTCTGGGGGTATCTGTTCCAGCAACAATTGTCCGATGTGGTAATGGGTTATTTGTTTTTGAGTATCTGGAATTAAAGAATAGGCTGCCTGTTGTACGCGGTCATGTAAAAAACGATAACCCACTGTTACCGTCTCATTTGTGGTCTGTTTGACACTACCTTGAAAAAAATTGTACGTTTCACTTATGGGTAAAATCAACCCTTCAAGTAATGCTCCCCAAATATCTCCTGCTACCTCCTCAATTGATTTCTCACAAACTACTGCCAATGTCTCTAGCTCAAACTGATTTCCTATACAAGCTGCCAACTTCAACACTTTCTGCGTTGCTGCTGACAATTTCTGCAAACGTCCAGCCATGAATTCTACTACATCATCTGTGATGGCTGCATTATGAACTTTCACTAGGTCACATTCCCAATAACCTAAACTATGATTAAATTTAATGAGTTGCTCTTCATATAACCCTTTGAGAAACTGTGTTGTAAAGAAGGGGTTGCCTTGGGTTTTTTGATAGACTAATTCAGTTAAGGGTACAGCTAATTCTTGACTAGAGTTCAAGGTATCTGCTACCAATTGATTAATGTCCTCTGGAGCTAATGCTTCCAAAGTAATGGTAGAAATAATAGCTTGATTTTTCTTGAGTTCACTCAAACTTAACATCAACGGATGGGCTGGAAATACTTCATTATCTCTATATGCTCCCAATAGCAATAAATATCCTCCTTCGCTACTACTCATTAAGACTTTCATTAAGTTTAACGATGCTGAGTCTGCCCATTGAAGGTCATCTAAAAATATTACTACCGGATGTTCAGGAGCGGTAAATACGGTAATGAACTTTTGAAACAATAAGTTAAAGCGATTTTGGGCAGCACTGCCAGATAGTTCAGGAATTGCTGGTTGAGTACCGATAATATTTTCTAGTTCTGGTACTACTTCAATTATGAGTTGAGCGTTTTCTCCCAAGGCTTTGAGTATCTTGTTTTTCCAATTTGTCAGTTCTGTATCTGACTCACTCAGTAGTTGTTTCATCAAGTCTCGGAAGGCTTGCACAAAAGCTGAGAAGGGTATGTTGCGATTGAATTGGTCAAACTTCCCTTTGATGAAATAGCCTCGTTGCCTGACTATAGGTTTATGAACTTCATTGACAACTGCCGTTTTGCCAATACCAGAAAATCCTGCTACGAGCATCATTTCTGCTCTGACTTCACTCCCCTTCACCCCGCTTTCAAAAGGGGTTTGGGGGGAATTTGCAACTCTCTCAAAGGAATCAAGCAGGGTTTGAACTTCCTTTTCTCGTCCGTAGAGCTTTTCAGGGATGAGGAAGCGATCGCTCACATCCCGCGTTCTCAATTCAAAGGATGTAATTTTCCCTGTAGTTTCTAACTGTTTTTGACATTTCTCTAAATCATACTTCAAACCCAAGGCACTCTGATAACGGTCTTCGGCATTTTTAGCCATCAACTTCAGCACTATTTCTTGCAACAATTCCGGTGCTTGAGTTGCTACTGGAAACTTGGCTTTCTGCGCAATATGACAATGCACCAATTCCATTGGATCGCTTGCATCAAATGGTAAATTCCCGGTTAGGAGTTCAAATAATGTTATTCCTAAAGAATAGAAGTCACTGCGATAGTCAATACCTCGGTTCATTCGACCAGTTTGTTCGGGGGATATATAGGCCAGAGTCCCTTCTAAAACATTGGGGTTGAGCAGTTGTTGTTGTTCAGTAGGTAATAAGCTGGAGATACTGAAGTCTATGAGTTGGACTTGCTTGGTTTCGGGGTGGATGAGGATATTGGCGGGTTTAATGTCTTTGTGAATGATGTGCTGTTGGCTCAGATAGTGGAAAACTTCTGCTAATTGAATAGCAATATTGAGGAAACTACTGAGAGTGTTCTCTGAGTTTTGCCAATAGTCGGAAAGAGCGATAGCTCCTGAATCTGGCATCATTAGAGCGTAGCCATTACCATAGCGTTCTAGAGTTATTGGTTTAACAATGGCTGGATGTTCCAGGTGACGGGTGATGATATATTGGTTCCGGAATTGGACTAATTCATTGATACTGGGGTGGGGGTTGCGTAATACTTTGATAATGACGGACTGCCCAGGGGAATTTCGGATAGCTCGATAGACTAGAGTGCGTGTTCCGGTATATATTTGGTTTGTTTCTTGATATGCAGGTAAGTTAAGTATCATCATTATCAGCTAAATTGAGAAAAGATAATTGCTATGATTTTATATCAAATTCGTTGACTTTGGAGTAATATCATGTCCGGTTGAACAGTGATAAATAAATAACCATGGAGGAGTCAGGAGTCGTAGGGGCGTTTTCCTGACGGAATGCTCCGCAAACATGTCGCGCAGCGAAACTGCCGTTAGCTTCGCATAACTATCGTTAACGCCCGTACAGGAGTCAGGAGGGAAGAAAGAAGAACAGGAAAAGAAGGAGAAAGTTTTTTTATCACGCTCTGATCCGGACATGATATAAGATAATATCAAATCCGGTAGTATCGGTGTAAAAAAGGGTAGAAACCGGGTTTATATGAAATTCCCTTGTACGGAGGTTGCATAACAAAAATGCGAACGTCCCTACCATCTATCTCCCATAAACCCGGTTTCTTATAATACTCCGAAGCCAACGGATTTGATATAATTCCTAAAAGTGGTATCATTTGGCGATTTTTAGGCTCTAGGCAGTGTAATAGTAAATATTGTACCTTCTCCCACTGTGGAATCACAGATAATCTTACCGCCGTGTTTTTCCGTAATAATTTGATGAGCGATCGCCATGCCTAAGCCTGTACCTTTCCCTACTCCTTTGGTTGTAAAACCATGCTCAAATATTCTCTCTTTCGTTTCTGGTTTTATCCCACTACCATTATCTTCTATTTCGATCTGCACTTGATTTTCATCTATTACAGAAGTATAAAGGGTAATTCGATTGGGATTTTCCTTAATCTCAGCTAATGTTTTACCCACATTTGCTTCCTCAAAAGCATCTATCGCATTTGCTAAAATATTCATAAATACCTGATTCAATTGCCCTGGAAAACATTCGACTAGAGGAATTTGCTCATACTTTCTCAGAATTTCTATTTCTGGACGTTTTTCATTAGCTTTGGTACGGTGTTTGAGAATCAGTAAGCTGCTATCAATTCCTTCATGGATATTAAAATTTGTCTTATGTTCCTGATCCTTGCGAGCAAATGTTCGCAAACTACTACTGATATTACGAATCCTCTCTACTCCCACATTCATCGAACCTAGCAATTTCGGTAAATCTTCACGAATAAACTCCAACTCGATCGCTTCAATTTCTTCTGCTATAACTTCTGTTGGTTGAGGATATTCTGATTGATATAAATCTATTAAACCGAGTAAATCTTGTACATATTCTTGAGCAGGCTGAATATTGCCTTCTAAAAACCCTGTGGGATTATTAATTTCATGGGCAACTCCTGCCATTAAGTTCCCTAATGCCGACATTTTTTCACTTTGAATTATTTGCAACTGTGCTTGTTGTAAATCTTGGAGTGCTTGAGTCGCCTGGCGATAGAGTAGGGCATTTTGTAGGGAAATAGTAGCTTGAGTACAGAGAAATTGTACTATGGTCTGACGGTAGGAGGTAAAAACTCCTTTGGTAGTAGAATGTTCCAGGTACA
Organism: Hydrocoleum sp. CS-953; assembly: GCF_002260545.1. Taxonomy (GTDB): domain Bacteria; phylum Cyanobacteriota; class Cyanobacteriia; order Cyanobacteriales; family Microcoleaceae; genus Trichodesmium. The sequence goes on from NZ_LGSU01001500.1 coordinate 25,892, forward strand.
AAATAGCGACTAAGTTTCCTTGATGTAGCAATGGCAAACAGAGTACACTTTGGGGTTGGCGCTCTAGTAAGTACCCTTCAATAATTCCTGTGATTTCGGTTTGACCTTCATTAATGAGTACAGTTTCTTGGGTATGTTTCACATATTGAATCAAACGTATAGGTACTGGAATTTCTGTAGTTAGTACAAGGGATGTAGTTGAGGTTTCTACTGTGCCATCAGTTGCTACTTCGGCAGTTGCTCGTATTTGCCATTCGTCATTTTCGCGAATGAGTAATGCCGTTTTCTCAGCCCCAGCATTAATGAGAATAATCTCTACAATATCTGCCAGTAGTTGATTAAGTTCAATGGTACTTGATAGCGCTTGAGTTGTTTGAAGGATGGAAGCTAAGTCTAAGGTTTCAGATACTCCCGTCTTCGTGGTTTTACTGTGTGTAATTGATGTTAATTTTTCGGTAAGACTTTCTAGATTTTCCAAGGAATTTAATTCCTGCTGTTGTGGTTGGAGAATAGGAATTAGGAGTTGGGGATAAGTTTGTTCTAATTTGTCAGTTTTGGCTTTTGCTCCCCAACGGGCGTAGCAATAATAGGCTTCTTGCATATAGAAGGCTGCAGTTTTTTTCTTACCCCGGTCTAAGTAAAATTTGGCTGCTAGTTCGTTAGCTAGAGCTTCTTCTTGAATGTATTCATTTTTTTGAGCAATCTCTATAGCACTATCGTATAGTTCCATTGCTTCGTAAGGTTTGTTCAGTAAGCGACAATTTTCAGCTTCCACTAGATTCAATTTATGCAAATAGTTACTTGGCGCTAACTTTGCCCATTGCTTGAGTTTTTCAAGATCCTCAGCAATTGGTATGGAGTTTGCTAGCAGAATTAGAGCGTGATAAAAATAGAAGGCACCTAGCATTGCCGTTCCCGCAACACCAGCAATTTTAGATTCAGCTAACTTAGCAGTTTCTAGAGCGATATTTGGTGCAGCAAAGTGATAATTCAAGATCACTTTTTGGGTGTAGACGCTGCCAATGGAGCAAATATCTCCATCAGTTTGATGTTGAGGAAGACGCTCTGTTTCATTATAAACATTCCCTATAAGCATTGTAAGATCGTCACTTTCTCCTAGCCAGTTGCAAACAGCTTGTTGTTCAATCTGATGGAAATTGAGAGCGATAGACTGTTTGAGATGAGCGAGTGCTACACCATAGTCATCCAGTTTTTGTCGAAGTTCTAGTAAATTTTCTCCAGAAAAGTAAGCTAGTAAGCAATGATTAAAAATACAGTATGAAGCAAACTCTAAATCACCTGATTCTAATCCAGCTTGGTATCCCTCTAGTAATGGGTTAAGTGCATTTTGCAAATGTTCTTGCCAAATTCGCACAAATGGATAGACGAGGTTGAAAATTTTGGCTTTATACTCATTGCTTTTAGACAATTCCATTAACCGTAAAGCAATACTTCCAGCATGATTTCCAGATTCTATTTCCCCATTCAAACAAAGAATTAATCCATAGGTTGAAAACGCATAACCTGTCTCAGCAGCGTAACCAAACTGTAGAGATAACTCAATTTGCTTGAGAACAATCAATGGGTACAATTCTGGAGCGCCAATATAGGCACCTGAAGCTATAGTGCTGAGAATGTTTATTGCTGTTAGCTTTTTGGGATCGCTCATGGGTTCTAGATTAGCAACATCGTCAATTTTAGCTAATTGAGACTTAATGTTAGCTAGGGCAGATTCCATTATAGCTGAATCTGGCTCTGGTAATTCTACATCTAAGGATTCCAAGAGTGTCCGCGCAACTTTTATTGCCTCTGTCAAGTTGCTCCGTCCAATTAAAGATTGAATCTGGATGGCGATCGCTTTGGCTTGTTCGAGGATATCTGTGGTGTTGTGAATAATAGTCGCAACTAGGCGATCGACAGTCTGAAATTCACCCATTAAGGAAGCTGAGTTCGCTCCTTCAAGATGTATTTCTAGCACAATGGCAAAGTTTTGCTCCCAGGCATTAGCACTCAGGAGTTGTAGTCCAGTTTGGCAGTAATATGTAGCTGCTTCGTAGGCAGATGAAATTCTAGCTCTTCGTCCAGCTACAAGATTAAGATAGATCAGTTGCTCCTGCTCTTGCACAGAATCAATTTTCTCTCTACCCAAGTTGAAATGGTTGACGATCGCAAAAATATTTTCATCAAGTTTATTCTTAGGGGTTGTCTTGAAGAGTAGTTGTCCAATATGATAATGGGTTGTTTGTTTTTCTTCTTCTAGAATTAATGAGTAAGCTGCTTGTTGAACGCGATCATGCAAAAAACGATAACCAACGGCAATATCATCAACACTTTGCTCCTTAAACTGTTCTCCCTGGAAAAACTTATAGGTTTCGCTTTGGGGAATTATCAAACCCTCTTGTAGTGCTGCCCATAAATTTGTAGCTACCTCCTGTTGACTTTCTTCACATACAACCACCAAAGTCCCTAAGTCAAACTGGTTGCCAATACAAGCTGCCAACTTCAGTACATTTTGAGTTTCTGCTGATAGTTTCTGCAACCGCCCGACCATAAATTCTACAACATCATCTGTCAGAGCTAACTGTCGTATCTGTGTCAGATCGCATTGCCAATACCCTACCTCCTGATCGAATTTAATCCAACCATCCTCATGTAACCCTTTCAAAAACTGGGTGGTAAAAAATGGGTTTCCTTTAGTCTTTTGATAGACTAATTTAGACAATGGTGTGGCAATTTCTATTGTACACAACAGGGTATCAGCAACTAAACGAGTAATATCCACTGGCTCTAAAGCAGCTAATGTCAAAGTCTTGATATTGGCTCCCTGTTTATCAATTTCATCAAGTGCCAGCATCAATGGATGAGCCGGGAATACTTCATTGTCACGATATGCTCCCAATACTAGCAAATAACCACTATCCGACTCATTCATCAATAACTTCAGCAAGTTCAATGATGCCGAGTCTGCCCACTGTAAGTCATCTAGGAAAATTACCAGGGGATGATCTTTTGTGGTGAATACCCTCATAAATTTGCCGAACAGTAGGTTGAAGCGATTCTGTGCTGCACTGCCAGACAATTCAGGTACTGGTGGCTGTTTACCGATAATCTTTTCCAACTCTGGAATCACTTCTATCAGCACTTGCCCATTTTCTCCTACTGCCTCTAGGATTTTGATTTTCCATTTGGTTAGCTCGGCATCGGATTCACTCAACAATTGACCCATCAAATCTCGGAAAGCTTGCACAAAAGCAGAGAAGGGTATGTTACGATTGAACTGGTCAAACTTGCCTTTGATGAAATAGCCTCTTTGCCTCACTATGGGTTTATGAACTTCATTGATAACAGCCGTTTTCCCAATCCCAGAAAATCCTGCTACTAAAATCATTTCTGCTCTTCCTTCTCCCTTCTTTTCCTCCCTTCTCCCCCTTTTCAAAGGGGGTAACGGGGGATTACTAACTCGTTTCTCCTGCGGAGACGCTAGGCGAACAAAGGCATCAAGTAGCTTTTGTACTTCAGTTTCCCGTCCGTAGAGTTTTTCAGGTATGAGGAAGCGATCGCATACATCCCGCGTTCCTAACTCAAACGATCTAGTTTTTCCTGTAGTTTCTAACTGTTGCAAACATTTCTCTAGATCGTGCTTTAAACCCAAGGCACTCTGATAACGGTCTTCGGCATTTTTCGCCATCAATTTCAGGACAATGCTTTGCACTACTTCTGGTACTTGAGCTTCTTTGGGAAATTCGCCTTTTTGAGCAATATGACAATGGATTAATTCCATTGGATCATCTACATCAAACGGTAACTTTCCTGTAAGCAGTTCAAAGAATGTTACTCCTAGAGAATAGAAGTCGGTACGATAGTCAATACCTCTGTTCATGCGTCCGGTTTGTTCCGGGGAGATATAAGCCAGAGTGCCTTCCAGAACATTTGGGTTGAGTTGTTGTTGTTGTTCAGTAGGTAGTAAGGTAGAAATACTAAAGTCTATGAGTTGGACTTGCTTGGTTTTGCGGTGAATGAGAATATTACTGGGTTTGATGTCTTTGTGGATAATACGTTGTCCACTCAGATAGTGGAGAGCTTCTGCTAGTTGGATAGCAATGTGGAGGAAACTACTGAGAGTTTGTTCTGAGTTTGGCCAATACTCAGAGAGGGCGATCGCTCCTGAGTCTTCCATTATTAAGGCATAACCGTTACTATAGCGTTCTAAGGCCAGAGGTTGTACAATTGCTAGATGTTTGAGGTGACTGGTGATGATGTACTGGTTGCGGAAGGTAACTAGCTCATTAAAGTTAGGGTGGGAGTTGCGTAATACTTTGACAATTACTAGCTGCCGAGGAGTTGCTCGGATAGCTCGATAGACCAAGGTGCGTGTTCCAGTATATATTTGCTTTGTTTCTTGATAACCAGGTAAGTTGAGCATCATCATCACCAGAAAAATTCAGAAAAGATAATTCTTATAATTTTACTACATTTTTACCTACTAGCGTGTCTAGACTAAAATTGTGGGTGTTTGAGCAGCCACGAGCGAAGACCTCTCCTTCCAGGGAAGGTGAGATATCCCCCCTTCCCTTCCCTGGAAGGGGGTTAGGGGGTTAGGTTTTACATTTTCAAGCTTGACGCGCCACTAGAGTTTCAATAAAATTTGACTTCCTCAAAATTTGCTTGAATTATCATTAGACATCTCCGGGAAAGGGGGGGGGTAGGGACGTTGCATGCAACGTCCCTACGGAGTAGATAGAAATATAGCCGTTTTCACAAAGGTAGACTACAAAACTTCTTCCTTCTTCCTTTAAACTCAAATCTCTGTACTCTAAAAAACATGAAAACTGCTATAATTGATTTGATTTTTGATTGTCGGAAATGTCTATTTGTTTGTAGTAGAGCTTTATATCAAATCCGCTTAATTTGGAATATCTATGATAAATTCAGTACCTTTTTCCAGTTGAGAAATACACAGTAATTTTCCTCCATGTTGCTCGGTGACTATTTGGTAACTAATAGACAACCCCAGTCCTGTTCCTTGACCAACTGGTTTGGTCGTGAAGAAGGGGTCAAAAATACGTTGCTTAATAGTTTCGCTCATTCCTGGCCCATTGTCAGCAATGCAAATCCTGATAGTCTGGTTGTTCTGCATTTGAGTAGTGATACTAATTTTAGGATACTCTTGCGCTTCCGAGATAATTAAAGCATCAATGGCGTTAGTGAGAATAGACAGAAACACTTGATTGAGTTGACGGGCGTAACAATTAACTGGAGGTAGTTGACTATAGTTTTTAACTATAACAATATCTGGGCGGGAGTCATTTCCTCTGAGGCGATGTTGCAAAATCATTAAGGTGTTCTCTAATCCTTCATGGATGTCTACTTGCTTTCTTTGGGATTCATCCAGACGTGAGAAGTTGCGTAAACCCAGAATAATTTGGCTGATGCGCTCGCTTCCTGTTTGCATAGAATCAAACAGTTTTTCTAAATCCTCATATAAGAATTCTAGCTCTATTTCTTGTAACTTGTCTTGTATAGCATCACTAGGAGCGGAGGAGTTTTCCTGGTAAAGGTTGAGCAGCTCTAGTAAGTCTTGGACATATTCGCGAGCATAAGTGATATTACCTGAGATAAAGGTAATGGGATTATTGATTTCATGGGCAATTCCTGCTACCATTTGACCTAAAGAAGACATTTTTTCAGTTTGAATAAGTTGAGCTTGGGTTTGTTGTAATTTTTGCAAGGTTTGTTGCAAGTGTTGCGTTCTCTGCTCAACTTTAGTTTCTAACTCCTGGTAAAGTCTGGCGTTTTCGATGGATATTGCTGCTTGGGCGGTCAGCAGGTTAAGAACTTCTATGCGTTCTGGAGTAAAAGCTTCTGTAGCGAGGTTGTTTTCTAGATAGAGAATGCCAATCAATTTTCTTTGGTTGAGAATGGGACTGCAAAGGATACTTTTGGGTTGTTGTTCGAGCAAATATGGGTCAGTGGTGAAGTTATTGTCTTGTTCCAAGTTGTTAATGATTAAGGTCTTTTGCGTCCGTTTGATAGTATTAATAATTGTATAGGGTAGGTTTTCGGTTTGCTCTTGGGAAATAGTGCTTGTGTGACAAGTTTCGTAATTGTATTGAGTGATTATTTCCCAATTATCAGAGTTATTTAACAATAAGACTCCTTTGTTAGCTCCTGCATTCTCAATTAGAATCTGCATTAATTTAGATACCAAGACATTGAATTCAATTTCTCCAGAAATAGCCTGGGATGCTTTGATAGTAGAAGCCAAATCGAATGCAGAAGTCATGCTGGTAAAAGTGCCGAGAGATTGGGAGGAACTAGGAAAATCTGTTTGAGTAGAAACAGACTGAGAAGATTTTTGGAGGATAAGCGTTAGGAGTTGAGGATAAGTTTGTTCAAGTTGGTCAGTCTTAGCTTTAGCTCCCCATTGAGCATAGCAACTGTAAGCTGACTGCATATATCCGACTGCAAATTTCTCCTTACCCCAGTCTAAGTAAAATTTGGCTGCCATTTCGTTTGCCAAAGCTTCTTCTTGGATATATTCGTTAGCTTGAGCTTCTGCTATGGCGCGATCGTATAGCTCAATTGCTTCTAGTTTTTGCCCTAGACACCGATATCGTTCTGCCTCAACTAAAAGATATTTATGTAAAAAGTTTTCCGAACAACTATCTGACCAAATTTTGAGCTGCTGCTGATTTGATTCTATTTGCTGCCAAGCATTGCTCTGTTCTTCGGCAGACATACCAGAATACATATTAGAGTTGTTGGGAAATAAGGTAAAATGGTTCAAGCAGAAATTGGCCAGAAGAATGCTAAATATTGAACGAGCCT
>NZ_LGSU01001501.1 GCF_002260545.1 Hydrocoleum sp. CS-953
TAATATCTTTGAGTATGAGTCTTTAGCACCACAACATTTATCTCAAATGGCACTAGATTATTATGCTAGTGGTGCATGGGATGAAATTACTTTGCGAGATAACCGTACTGCTTATGAAAAATATAAACTTCGACCTCGAATGTTAGTAGATGTTAGCCAGCGAAATTTAAGTACAAAAATTTTGGGGCAACACATTAAAATGCCGATTTTAATTGCTCCGATGGCATTTCAATGTTTGGCACATTCAGAAGGAGAATTAGCAACAGCAAGAGTAGCAGCAGAATTAGGTACAACAATGATATTAAGTACCATGTCAACTAAAAGTTTAGAAGATGTGGCATTAGCTGGAAATGTCCCAAAAAGTTTGTGGTTTCAACTCTATGTACATCGCGATCGCTCCCTGACTCGCGCTTTAGTAGAAAGAGCAGAAGCAGCAGGTTATCAAGCATTATGTTTGACAGTTGACGCACCAATTTTAGGTATCAGGGAACGAGACCGAAAAAATCAATTTACTCTACCACCCGGTCTGGAATTAGCTAATTTAACATCAATGGCAAATTTAGAGATTCCTGAAATAGAAAACGAGTCTGGGTTATTGACTTATTTTGCTAATCAACTCGATCCGGCGCTTACCTGGCAAGATATCGAATGGTTGCAGTCATTAACGTCCTTACCTTTAATAGTCAAAGGAATTTTACGGGGAGATGATGCCATTCGAGCAGTTGAACATGGGGCAAAAGGAATTATTGTTTCTAATCATGGAGGTAGACAGTTAGATGGAGCGATCGCCACTATTGATGCTCTCCCAGAAGTAGTTGCAGCAGTAGGAAATCAAGTTGATGTGTTGATGGATGGAGGTATCCGCAGAGGTACAGACATCCTCAAAGCTTTAGCATTAGGGGCTAAAGCAGTTTTAATTGGCCGTCCGATTTTGTGGGCGCTAGCGGTGGATGGAGAAACTGGGGCACGTCATTTGTTGGAGCTATTGCGTAATGAATTAGATGTGGCCATGGCATTGAGTGGCTGTGCTAATATAGAAAATATAGATGCTAGTCTGG
>NZ_LGSU01000151.1 GCF_002260545.1 Hydrocoleum sp. CS-953
AAACTTTATAGATCGACACATAAAAATATTTAGACAAAATAGCTAACAAAATGGAAATAGCAAAATAACTTTATAGCGTTTCTCAAGCTTTATGACGTACTATTGTTGTTTTGATTATTTTCTGCGCCCTTTTCCCAGTAAAAGTTTTCCATAAAAATTATAATTTTATCCCTAATACCAAATTCATACATAGATATAGCGTTTCTCAAGCATCGGAGGTACAGTTGTTTTTCTCCTACCCTACTACCCATGCCTCCATCTTCCCTACTCCCTACTCCCTAAAACAAAGGAATTTTGTACCTTACTCCTTATGGTAATTGCTCACTAAAATACTCTGCCAAACTATTAAGATATTTGCCCTCCTCCTAATAAGCTATTGTGCATTTATTTGCATTTATAACGACTTATTTTTTTGTGCATCATTCAAAGAACAACCCTGATTACTTTTGACTTGCTANATGCCTCCATCTTCCCTACTCCCTACTCCCTAAAACAAAGGAATTTTGTACCTTACTCCTTATGGTAATTGCTCACTAAAATACTCTGCCAAACTATTAAGATATTTGCCCTCCTCCTAATAAGCTATTGTGCATTTATTTGCATTTATAACGACTTATTTTTTTGTGCATCATTCAAAGAACAACCCTGATTACTTTTGACTTGCTAATACAGATTTTCAATGGGTATTAGCTTACATACTACCTACTATCTAGCAACATTGTATAAACTTGGTATAACTCCCGATAAAAATGAGTATATCTCTAGATTGTGATGATTTTTATTTCCAACCACTTCCTTTCATAACTAGACGAATAAATAACTGAAAATTAGAGGTTTATTTGACAACCTAAAATCCGCTTCCCTAAAATCTCAAATTTGCCCTTAGACAAGATTTGCAAAATTTAGGAAAAAACGCTATATACTTAGAAGTTCATTGAGCCTTAAACAATAAATAATCACGATGTCAGAAAATCAGCAAGAGATTTGCCCAGTGTGTCAAGTCAAAATCGTGGGTGGAGATAAGGTATTATTTTCTTCTGGACCACCTGCTACTAGAGCCAAGCTATGGGCTCGTGTCTGCCAATATGTCCAAAAAGATGGTTGTATAAATCAAGAACCAGATGCAGTTGGAAATGTGAAACCTGAAGATTACTATAACCCTGATATTTCCTAGTATCATTTCATATTTACTTCTAGCTCCTTTACTTCTTCGGAAATTAGGTCAAACTAACAAAAATTGTAATTTTAACATATCCATAGTAGGGATAAAGTATCTTATTGACAAAGCCCTAAGTTTTTTATAGGTTTAAGCAACCTTAACCTTTGACTTTTTGTTTTTGACTTCTGACTTCCATTTTGGTGCGAAAAAGTAGTAGTATTTTTGATTTTTGTTGCATAAGTTTGGTTATGATATTAGATGGCTTCAGAAAATAGATACTCAATATTGTTCTTAACATGATACCCTATATGATTTGTTAAATAGTGCTGATTTAATCATATAGTGAAATTAAATAATGAATCAGACTGTAGCGTTTATTGTAGGATGTATTTTAACAGGGGTCTTAATTGTCCTCTTACTTATGGGTTGGATTGTCTTTGGCAAGTCATCTCCTGATGAGCAGATGAAATTGCCAATACCGTCTCCTTCACCATCAGTAGCATTTTCTTTTCCTCCCAAAGTTTCTCCTTCTCCTCTAGTAACTCCCTTACCTCAGTCACTACCATTACCACCCCCACCTATTTCAGTTCCTTCTGTTCCTGACTTTAAGGATTATAAATTGGAACAACAAATTAGAAATCAATCTGAACAACAACGTTCAGCTTACGACCAACTGAAAACTCAACTACAACAACAATTACTTGATACACGACAGTTGAAAACTCAGTTAGAACAACAGTGGGCAGAAATACAACAACTCAGACTCCAACAAGATCAATTAAAGCTGGAAAATGACCGACTATTGGTTCAAGTCCAACAGCAAGAGCGTTTGATTTCTGGCTTAAGTTTACAGCAAGGTATAGATAGTTATAATAGAAGATCGTCAAGCAATTCTGTAAATTATTTAGAAAAAGGTTTATTATGGTTTATTGCTGGAATAATCTTAGCTATTTTACTTTTAGGTGGTGGGATTATTTTAATCGGGATGATTATTTTATTTGCCCAACCTCAACGCCGAGCTTCTTACAGTAATAAGACTACGACCCAAAATATTAATGTTCCTTGGGAGTACACAATTTATGAACAGGAGCCAACTAAATTTTTACCTCCTTATATTGATAGGAATAAACG
>NZ_LGSU01000152.1 GCF_002260545.1 Hydrocoleum sp. CS-953
TCTTTAAAATCAAAAAATTATGTATATCATCAATTTGAAAAATTCTATATAATATCAATTATTTTTTATATGAAGCGAGAATTAAAATATTTTAACCCTAAGTTCCAACCCAGTCAAATTGTTTGTTTAGAACATGGAAATACTTGTTTATATGCAGAAGTAATTCAGGTGTTAGAAGCACGTCAAATGTGTTGGGTTCGGCCTTGGATTTTAAAAGTATTTTCCTCAGAAAGTGAGTGTGAAAATAATCAAGATGTGTCAGAAATATCTAGGTTATGGGATTTGCGAGATGGTGCGGATTTGGTATGGCCGATTTGTTTATTTAGGGAAGTTATTGATACAGAGTTTCTGCCACTTTTATCTGAGTTATATTTGTTGGATAGCGAACCGAAAAATTTGCATATTTCACATCAACATTTAAGAGATTTTGTTAGGGAGGTTTGGCGGGCTTTCCCTGATGTTTTCCCCTTAGTTCAAGATTAATTTATTTGAGAATTTTAGATTTGATAGATAATTAATTCTTAGTCATACTATTATTGAAAGTTTGGTATAGCAATCTCATTAATGAGTTGTGAAAAAAATTGTAGGAGTTTGGTCTCCAAACCTAAGGGAAAATATGATTTTAAGACTAAACCCCTAGTGCTGCTACGCCGAAGTTAAAATTTGAGAAAAGGCTGTGCGAGAAACCTGAGACATTTGAGACATAATGCTCTGAGGTTGAATTTGAAGTAATGCCAACCATTCTTGCAAAGTTTAAGGGCGGTCTTCCGGTTGAATTTCCATTCCTTTGAGAATTGCATTGTTGAGGCGATCGCTAATTTTTTTATTAATTTGTTTTGGTTCTACTAATGGGTCGTATTTAGATTGTTTTCCCATCAGTTTAAAAACTAATTTTAAGACGAAACGAGCTTGTTTTGGTAAGTGGGTTTTATGTATTGCTAATTGAGTATGATATCTATCTATAGAGTTAGGTAATTGATATTTAGTTAAAAGCACATAAAGTGTGGCTGCTAAAGCATAAATATCTGTATATTCTCCTGGTTTATGTTTGCGAATATATTGTTCTATAGGTGCATAACCTTATGTATAAAATTGGGTGTAGCTTTTAGTTTTATTGGGAATAAATTCACGGGCAATACCAAAATCTATTAGAACTACTTGTTCTTGATTTTTGTGATTTTTGCGTAATATTATATTGTCTGGTTTGATATCCCGGTGGAGAATGTTTTGACTGTGAATGACTGTCAGTGCATTAGCAATTTGTCGAATATAATTGAGGGCTTTTTGTTGGGGTAATATTCTTTGTTCTTTAATAACAACAGCTAAGTTATCTCCATCTATATATTCCATGAAAATACAATACAGTTTCCCTTATTCAAAGGAATCATAAAATTTGACAATATTCTGATGTCGGCATCTTTTTAGTCGTTCAGCTTCGTCTCGAAATCGGTTTTAAAATTTGTCAAATTCATGGAGCTTTTGTATTTTATCGTTTAAAGTTTTGATGACGACTTTTTTATCTGTATTCTGATTATCTAGTGCTAAATAGCTGACGCCAAAGCCTCCTTCTCCTAAAATTTTTTCTATGGTGTATCTGTAGTTATTTAAAGTAGTGCCTGGTTGCCAGTTGTTCATAATAATTAAATTGCTAACTTACTTAATTGAGTTTGTTTATAAGTTGAATTTTCTTATAGCAATCCTAAATAGGTCGCGGGTCATTTCAGTTATCAGTTAGTAGTAACACTTTCCGTTCCGGAATGCTCCGCAAACGCGAAGTGTCAGTACATCAGTTATCAGTACCTCTGGCGCTCACCCAGAGGTTTGAAATAATTAGCTGTTATCTTTTCATCCCCTTAAAAGGGTCGGCGCATACCCTCTTTTTTTGGTAATCAAAAAGTAGATAAAAAACTGAAACTACCGCCTGTTGGCTGTTGCTTAAAAGCGGTAATATTTTTATACACAAATAAAATAGGATTGCTATAGCTATTCATATCTAAATGAGCCGAAAAAAATTGCTATAAAGTTTTTGGTAAGAGTATGGTCAATTTATGTTTGCCGAGCATTCCATAGGAAATTACTCCTACAAAATAGAGGAGGATGGCAAATCTCTAATATCAAGTTCACATAAAGGTTGTTATATCCAAATCAGTGATTTTTTCACTGTATAAATAAATCATAAAATGTTGTATATTATATCTGTAAATTGATAACTAAGGTCAAGATATAATAAAAGTTTCAGCCTTGAATAGAGTCTGTTTTTTGTAAAACGGAGATGTACCGAACATCAAAAG
>NZ_LGSU01000153.1 GCF_002260545.1 Hydrocoleum sp. CS-953
GGGTGATTAACTGTTGAATGAAAATTGTATAAAGTAGTTGCTATTTGTAGAAAAGTGTGTCTAGCTTAAACAGCTAACTAAAGCTTAGGAAATAATTCAGGTGAATGCGACTTGTTGACAGACATATTATTAACCGAACACATAACTTTTGGCGGGTGTGTGATGAGTTAGCCTTTAAATCAAAAAACTTGTACAACCTGGCTAACTATTATTGTCGTCAGCATTTTTTCAAGTGTTCAAAAAGTCTAGATTTAACCAAGCTATATCACGCCACCAAAGATAGTGATGCTTACAGAGCATTACCAACTAAAGTATCAAAACAAATAATCAAATGCTTGATTGCAACTTGGCGTGGTTATTTTCAGGCTATAAAAGAATGGTCAAAACATCCAGCGAAGTTTTTGGGTAAGCCCAAAATACCCAAATATAAGGACAAAACCAAAGGTAGAAATGTAGTTATATATTCAAAGGAATCAGTCTATAGAGCAAGTCTCAAAGATGGTATTTGTCACTTATCTATGAGTGATATCATGCATACCTGTAGTTGTGGATACTGTGATCGAAGTGAGAATAGTTCCTGCTAATGCCTGCTATATAATTGAAGTTGTGTATGAAAAAAAGAATCAGCCACAAATAGACTCAACATATATAGCCGGGATTGACTTAGGGATTGATCGATTAGTAGCTCTATCTACAAATAAGCCTGGTGTCAAACCACTGCTCATTAATGGGAAGCCACTAAAAAGTGTCAATCAATTATATAACAAGCGAAAAGCCAAGTACCAAAGTGTTCTCAAAGGCCAGAAAAAAACTAGCCGTAAGATTGAGGCGTTAACCTATCACCGAAATCGTTTTGTGGAGAATTATCTACATAACACCAGTAAATTAGTGGTTGAGTATTTAACCACAAATAATATTGGTACTGTAGTCATAGGAAAAAATGATAACTGGAAACAAGGTGCAAATATAGGCAAAAAAACAACCAAAATTTTACCCAAATACCACATGATAAGAAAGCCCAAGCAAATTACTTATAAATGTCAGCTAGCAGGAATTAAGGTGATTGAAACAGAGGAAAGCTATACAAGCAAAACATCTGCCATTGACCAAGAGCCACCAATTAAACATGAAACTTATGGGGGTAAACGAGTCAAACGTGGTTTATTTTTGAGTGCAACTGGTATAGTCATTAATGCCGATATCAATGGTAGTCTTCAAATTATTAGAAAGAAATTCCCGGAGGCATTTACTGCCGTTTGCGCAGCATTCCGTAGGACGGGAATAGTGAGTTGTGCAGTACAGCCTGTATTGGTTAATCCAATATCAAGATAAAAGCTGTTACGATTTTCTACAGTTTTTTTCGTACGGTTCTAATTTCAATTAATGGTATCAAAATTTAATCAGATAACCCGCTCCGATGATAAAAATATAACGCACAAAATTTAGTAGCGTCTAGTAGCATGACACACCTAAAAAAAGTTGCAATTGCTAAATATCATAATTTTATCACTACATCTACAGGACTACCTATTTTTTATTATTTTTGATTAATTTACTCTTTAACTGATATCTAACAGTAGCGTAAACTGCCTTATAAGAAGCATTAATATTATATTCCTCTTGCAACCATGTTTGAATTTCTCCATAACTCTGAAAACCGTTATCGGGATCATTCAGTCGTTTTTCCAACTGATCTCGCGCTTCTGCTGGAATTGCTGGTTTCCGTCCCCCATTTTGTTTAACCTGCAATAACCCTGGTAGACCATCCTTACGATATTGCCTCAACCACCGTTGCACTGTAATCCTGTTTACTCCTAGAGTAACTGCCAATTCTGTAACCGTTGCAACTTGACCAATTTTTAATAGATACAATGCTTGAATCTTCTGAAAACCACTAGCGGTTTTTTGATGATTTAACAATTTTTTCAGTTCTGGAACTGTTTCTGTGATTTCTATTTTACATACTCCGGCCATATTTATTTTCCTTGATATCTATACTACTTTTCTGATATAAAAATCTTTTCTATAATATCTGTAGCATACAAAAAAGTAAATAGTCACTATAATATTTTTAACAAAGGCAGGACTTATGAACGAGAACTCAGAAACCCCTTTTTTTTGTAGCAACCAGGTTTCTTTGCGTAACTCCTGTAGGTGTGAATAAACTTCTCTATGTAGCAAAATTTTATTTTTATAGAACCCCTAAGCGTATCTCCAGAAAATAGGTCCTGGTGGAGAATTAATTGATAAAAAATGGGTAATAATTGATTTGATGATTGGATGAGTGGGAGA
>NZ_LGSU01000154.1 GCF_002260545.1 Hydrocoleum sp. CS-953
GACACATACAGGAACCATAAGCAAAATAGTAAAACTTTTTCTCTTTAGAAATTAACTTGTTCATCTTAATTTTTGACTGGAGAATTTGAGTTAGTATATCATTGAATTCCAGAAATATTTAACTGGAATATTTATGGCAAGCTATGCCTAAAAAAATCATTTCTTTTAAGCTTGGCTCAAGTAATATTGAAATATTTTCATTAGTAATAAATCTTAACTTTTACTATCTGCAACTTCTGTAGGCAAACAAACAGTAAAACGTAGAACTCAAAGAAACTTTACTATCAACAGTAATATTGCCACAGAAGTTTTTCTGTGCTGCATTATATTATGTCCGGATAATTAGTGATAAAAAAATTTTTGTTTGTAGTTGGGCTTTAGCCCGAACTATAAGATAGGGCTAAAGCCCAACTACTAGCTTTAATTATAACTATTCAACCGGACATTATATTACTCAGAATCTTGGTCAATGAACAGGTTCCTCGCAACATTTGGCGATGGTTAATTCCCACAGTGTAGCTGACGAATCTGACACAATCAATTAGCTTCGGAAAACTTAGATGATCTATCTTAACAAAATATAGCAGTATACATTCTGGTTACGACACTTCGGTAGTGTGGGGAGAGTGGGGAGGTTGGGAAGTGTGGGGAGTGTGGGGAGAAAGAGAAAGTAGCAGGAATAATTGTACCTGTATCTTTTTGTACTTATCTGCCAACCTCCTCAACTTTTTGGTCTTAAAGGCTAAAAAATTTGCACTTTTTTCGCTCCAAAAATTGGCTTAACCTTTATATTTCAGTGCTTTGGGATTCTATTTGCCAGCCCTACGCGACTTATCCCACATTTTGCTGATCACTACCAAAAGAAATAATATGTCCTTGATATTCAATTCCCTCACGGTTTTAGCTAGAGGTAATTATCAATTATCCATTATCAATTATCCATTAATGAATATCTGCAACTTCTGTAGGCAAACAAACAGTAAAAGTAGAACCCAAAGAAACTTTACTATCAACAGTAATATTCCCACCCATCATTTGACAAAAACGTTGACTAATTGCTAATCCTAAACCAGTTCCCTCATATTGACGGGTAGTTGATTCATCAGATTGGGTAAAGGGTTTAAACAAATACTTAATCTGATCTAAACTCATACCGACACCATTATCAGTCACACAAATTACAATTTTATCTCTTTGACGACTTACTCTTAAGTTAATTTCACCTTGATGTGTAAACTTAGCAGAATTACTGAGTAGATTAGATATAATTTGTTGCACTTTAATTGGGTCTGCATACATAATACCAATATCTTCTACTCCTTCTACTTTCAAAATATTGCCATTTTTAACTACTAAAGGTTCCACTGATTTGACTACATTTTTGATTAAAGATGATAAATTAAAATCTTCCAAATATAACTTCATTTTATTNAATAATTTCTTGAATCATTTTTAATAACTTTTGACTTTCAAAACGAATTTTGTTTAAGTCATTAGTTAAATCTTGGTAGCCCAAATCATTAATTTCTTCATGCAATAAATCCCCATAGCCAATAATCGCATTTAAAGGTGTTTTTAATTCGTGACTAATATTAGCTAAAAATCTACTTTTTGCTTGGTTGGCAGCTTCTGCAGCTTCTTTTGCTAACTCTAGTTCTAATTGTATATGTCGGCGTTCGGTAATATCATGAAATGTGGAAACTACTGCTTCTATATTTTCTTCTCTATCCACTACGGGACTAATAATATATTCATAATCTATTTCCCCTTTTCTTGTGGAAAAACATCCTTCTGATTTGACAGATTTACCAGTAGTGAAAACTTTTTTTATTTGTTCATCGAACTCTTGAATAATTTCTTTTGAAAAACCTAGTTCTGTTGCTGTTTTACCAATCATATCATTAGGCTTCATGCCTAGAGATTCTGCTCCAGTTAGACTTACATAAGTATATTTTCCGGAGGAATCAAAAAGATAAATTGGATCTACAGAAGCATTGAGAATACTATCAACTGTTCTCGCGTGTTGTGATAGTTCATTAGCCATTTTCTCTGCCATTTTATTAGCCTGAGTTTTGGCACTCATTTCCATTTTGAGCTGTTCATTTAGTTGTTTTAAACAAATAGTACGTTCTGCTACTCTATTTTCCAGCTCTTCATTCAGGTTAGCTAACAATATTTGAAGTTCTTTACGGTAATTGATATTTGTAGATATACTACCAATTGCATAGAGACAACCATCTAAATTATAAAGTGGAAATTTGGTGGAAATATAAGAGTTATATCCATTTTTATC
>NZ_LGSU01000155.1 GCF_002260545.1 Hydrocoleum sp. CS-953
ATATATATAAATATTGTCATAATAAGAATGAAAAGCAAACAACCGACCCACTATTTTATCTGTGAAATTGTATTATTAAATGTTGCCTAAATAGGAATAAATTCTACCTGGCTTCCCAATAAATTTGCTAAAGTTCAATCAGAATCGCTATGATAGATGAATGTCAAAAATTTTGACATTTAACTTTTGACTTTTGACTTAAAAAATATGATTCCAACCGTTATTGAACAATCTGGCCGTGGCGAAAGGGCCTTCGATATTTACTCTAGGCTTTTGCGCGATCGCATAATTTATTTAGGAGAAGCAATAGACTCTGACTTGGCCAATCTAATCGTAGCCCAATTATTATTTTTAGATTCAGAAGACCCAGAAAAAGATATTTATCTCTATATAAACTCCCCTGGGGGTTCCGTTAGTGCTGGGATGGGTANATAATTTATTTAGGAGAAGCAATAGACTCTGACTTGGCCAATCTAATCGTAGCCCAATTATTATTTTTAGATTCAGAAGACCCAGAAAAAGATATTTATCTCTATATAAACTCCCCTGGGGGTTCCGTTAGTGCTGGGATGGGTATTTATGACACTATGAGACACGTTCGGCCAGATGTCTGTACTATTTGTATGGGAATAGCCGCTAGTATGGGAGCATTTCTGCTGAGTGGAGGAACAAAAGGCAAAAGAATGAGTCTACCCCACGCCCGCATTATGATTCACCAACCATTAGGCGGTGCCCAAGGTCAGGCCACAGATATTGAAATCCAAGCAAAAGAGATATTATACCTCAAAAAATATCTCAATGAATGTTTAGCAGAACACACAGGTCAACCCATCGAAAAAATTACCGAAGATACAGAAAGAGACTTTTTTATGTCAGCCACAGAAGCAATGGAATACGGAATAATTGACCAAGTTTATAACCGTAATCCCTCTAATTCTCAACCTATATCTCCTGTTAATTAGAGAATAGGGAATAGGGAATAGGGAATAGGGAATAGGGAATAGTAAAAAAAGTGCAATTTTTTGGTAGATAAAGCTCAAAAAGTTGAAATTTTTAGTAGACAAGAGTGGAAAAATTAACAGACAATTATTTCTCCTACCTCCTATATAATTCCTCTTGCTCCTGACTTTTTAATTAGGGTTTGCTGAATCAATTCATCAACCCATAATATTCAGAGTTTTAAGTGGTGAATTTCCAGGCGGAAAGTGCCATAAAAGAACCAAATCAATATTAAAAACCAGGGATTTTTCCTAGTCTGGCGAGGGGAAAACGCAGAAAAATTAACATTAAAATCATTGCCTATTCCCCATTCCCCATTCCCTTCCCTCACTAAGATACTTTTTCAGTAAACCCTAATTAAAGTTTGCTGAAAAAGTCTTATGGGTAAGGGTAGTCCTCAGGAGTCAGTCCTCAGTCCTCGTAGGGGCGAATGGCCATTCGCCCCTACAGGAGAAATGGGAATTATAGAGGAGATAGGAGGAAGAATTGTCCCTTGATTTTTCTGCCCTTGTCTGCCTAAAATACTAGCTTTTTGCAGCTCTAGTGCAGGATGGCAGAAATAACTGACCAGTTACAAAATTCTAAAAGCCTTACTAACCAATAATGCTTGAATTTTGAATTTTGAATTTTGAATTCCGCGTAGCAGCTCTAGCCACCAAAAAGCTTACACTTTTTTTAAAGTAAAAAGGCTAAAACCTTTATCTATCAATGCTTTCAGGATTAATTAACAGAGCAATAATTACTAATTAACTATAAGTGGTCAGGGAAGTTAGGACATTCTAACGCCTATCAAATTTAGTCCGTGTGGCGAATGTACGGGGGATTGGCCATTAGCCCCTGGTTCTAACTTCGCGCCTTCTAACTTCTGACTTCACCTATTGAGGCGTATCTAACCCCTCTAAATGTTGTAAAAAATGTTGCAATTTCTCAAATGAAAGCCTTGTACGACCCTCCTCTCCATAATTTTTCTTGAGAAAAGTTTTTCCTTTTGTAGCATTCCAACCCAAACGTTTAATTTCATTAGTAGTTTTGGCAAATACTTCCAAATACAGCAAAAAACTTTGTAATTCATCTACACTTAATTGTTCCAGAGACTCTTTGTTGTGGTTATATTCAAAATAATCTTTTTGTTGCTTTGCTTTCCAACCTTGACCCTTAATTTCCTTAGTTACTTTCTGTAGCATATCTAAATATTGATGGAAATCCAATAACTCTTCATTTGTTAAAAATTGGCGTGTTTTTTGACTATAATTTTGCTCTAGAAAATCTCGCTCCTTCTCTTTTTTCCATCCTAAAC
>NZ_LGSU01000156.1 GCF_002260545.1 Hydrocoleum sp. CS-953
GTATGGAGGAAAAAAGTATTTTGGCACGCTATGAGATGCACCCATTTCTTGGCTACAGTTTAAATATACTTAAGTTGAACAATCTAGAAGAATTGGTATATATTTGAGAATATAAAGAAATAGAACATTGTATGTTTTATCAATAACTTAGTTTCATTTTATATTTTCAAAATCACTGACTTTACCCCACTTTTAATTAGGTAAAATAACATTTCTCTGTGATCGAAGTCACATTATTATTGCATAAATCTTAACTTTAATGGAATAATAATGTGATAAATTAAGAATGGAAAATTTTATTTTCAGCGATTAAATAGATGGACACTAATAATGTTATGACATATACAAAGGTTGAGGATTATTCAAATTCTAATTTGGCAACTTTCAATTCAATGTCTACTAACAAACAATTAATCAAATTGGCCCAAACTTTGGATATACTTAGTCAAGGAAATGCAACTGGCAAAGTATTATTAAATATTCCAGCCAAAGAAGGAAAACTCAACATATTCTATGGTAGATTGCTCTATACCACTAGCAATATCCACAGAGTAAGGCGTTGGGAACGAGGGGTCAGATTGCACTCTCCTGACTGGAATCCTATAACCTCAGAAATACTATTAGAGCCTGACAAACCTTGGGAATATTTGCTCCTGTATGATGGAGTTAGCAAAAATCAAATCACTATTTCTCAAGCAAAAGCAATCATTCGCACTGTCACTCTAGAAATATTGTTTTCCATGAGTACCCACCCAGACCTAATACATAAATGGGAAGTAAACCCCGATCATAAATCTGAACTATCCCTTGGTTTATCTCTGTCTTATCGGGAAATAGAACCAATTTTCGCTAAAGTTACTCAAATGCAACATCTATCGAAAAAAGCAGGTTTAGAAAGTTTCAACCCTAACCTTGTTCCTGTTCCCAAAAAACCTGTTACCCTAGAAGCTTTATCTGGTTGGGGTAAATATTTACAGGGCGATCTAACTCTGTGGGATCTTGCTGTCAAACTAAATAAATCAGTATTAGCTGTAACTAATAGTTTACTTCCCTTACTCAAAAAAGGGTTGGTAGAATTGCAAACAATTCCCGATTTCCCAGAACCGAATTTCAAATTATCTTCTTCTCATAAAAATAGAGACAAGACTACACCAAAAAAAAAGCTATTAATTGCTTGTATTGATGATAGTCAAGTAGTTGCTGAAAGATTAAGGAAGATTGTTGAACCTGCTGGATATGACTTGATCGGAATACAAGATCCAATCAAAGGACTTGTGAAAATTGCCGACGCTCAACCAGATTTGATTTTTCTTGACTTAGAAATGCCTACTGCTAATGGTTATACCGTTTATCAATTTTTACGCAATGCACCAGTATTTGAAAAAATACCAGTAATCATCTTTACAGTTCGGAATAATTTGATAGATCGGAGTCGAGCTAAATTAATTGGACCTGCTGAATTTTTGAACAAAGCTGCTAAACCAGAAGAAATTTTAACCATGATCGAAAAAACATTTGTCTGTGACTAAATAGTTGAGCCGATCGAGAATAAGTCAATATTGCTATTGCTCATTTCACTAAAATATGTTAATAAACTTAGCTACTCACCTCGTTTCATATTTTTGGGTAGTCCTTTGAGAAGCTTGATTTATGCTGGTGGTAGATTCATTTCAGTTATCAGTTATCAGTTATTAGTTATTAGTTATCAGTACCTCTGGCTGAAGTCAGAGGCTGAAAATAATCAACTGTTATCTTTTCATCCCCCTTAAATTCTTATACCAAATTCATGCTTATGCAGTTACGTATTAATTGGTGATTTATTCCTACAATAAAAAATCATCAATGCCATAAATTATAAGAAATTAAACAGTTTTTTCCTCTTTTTTATTGTGTTTTTATTTGACTATTCTCTGTTATATGTTCCCTTTGTCGTGACTGTAGCAATACTTTATGAAATTGGGATGACTCGATCATTTTGATGGCGAAAACTACCCCTATTTGCTCCTTTCAACGGGATAGTATTTAATTACCTACTTGACTTTTGACGAAAATATCCCTACTTATTTTAAGTTAACTAAATTAACTAACCTGAAAAACAAAGTAAAATCACAGAAGAAAGAAAAGGCAATTGTCGAGACACAACTGGGTAATTACTATAGTTTTATGAAGAAAAATAAATTTTTGCCCACATATTAAATTTTTCGGACTGATTTTGCTCAAGCTAGAGAAGAATGGCAAACGGAATTAGACTCTGCTGAACAAGATTATCAGGATAAAGCAGCTAAGGCGACAACTGAACAA
>NZ_LGSU01000157.1 GCF_002260545.1 Hydrocoleum sp. CS-953
TTTTTGTAGTTCTTCTGATAAATTAAGATTAGACCTCTGGCAAAAGTTCAAAACTCCTACTTTGATAGTTCCTTACCTGACCAAATTTAAACACCAGGAATGTTATATTTTTTGAGACAATTTTAATTGTCTTATAGCAATGAATTTGTTAAATATATTTGCTGTCCTCCTAAAAGCTACCACTCAGAACAAACTCAAGCAAAATTTTCTAAAATTAGAAGTCAGAAGTAAAAATTAAAAGTAAAATTTTCTGAAAAATTTCTGAGGGATGAGTTCATATTTATGAGTTTCCTAGATCGTGCTGCGCATTCATTTCGCGTAGGGAAACAAGCGCAGCAATAAAAGTTTCTATTAACTATTTTATCAGTGGCAAAAATATTAGTTAAATTATCAGCATTCAGCCGTCAGCTAACAGCTTTGAGTTATTAACTTATTATCATAGCAAAGAAGGAATTAGCCTCTAAAGTAAGTTAAAAAGTTATGTTTGCGTAGCATTCCGTAGGAAATAAAATTGGTCATCAGCCAACCTTATAATTGCTTGATTCTTTACAAAAGCTGTCTGCTGAATGCTAATAGCTGAATGCTTACGTTAAATTACTTTTGTTTTGCTTGTAATTTTTCTAAAGCTTGATGAGCGCTCCATAAATCTGGTTTAAGTTCAATAGCTTTTTTGAGAGAAGATATTGCTTGTTCATCTAAGCCTAAATTTGCCAAAGCTTCACCCAAATGATAATGTACAACCTCCGAATTTGGATAAAGTTCAATAGCCTGACGATAAGAAGAAATAGCCTCATTCCATCTTTCTAACTTTGCTAAAGTATACCCTAATTTATGGTGCAAATCAGCAGCAGTAGGATTAAGACTTACCACCCGACGATAAGCAGAAATAGCCTCATCAAGAAATCCTTGTTGTTCCATCATTTCTGCTAATTTCAGATGAGACTGAATTACAGTTTTATTCTTTTCCTGTTTTCTCGCCAATGCTTCCTGTAGATGCTGATTAAACTGTTGATTATCTGGATTAATTTCGACAGCTTTCTGATAACAATTTATCGCCTCATCCCACTTTTGCATTTCTGTTAATGCTTCTCCCAACTGGTCATAAACTATTGCCGAATTGGGATTAATTTTGATAACTTCACGATATTCAACCACAGCTTCATCCCACTGTTTTAGTTGGGCTAAAGCATAAGCCAAGTGATGATGAATTATTCCTGAATTTGGATTAAATTCAATTGCATTTTGATAGGCAGCAACAGCTTCTTGCCAACGTTGCAGTTTGGCTAAAGCTGTTCCTAAATGATGATAAATTTCTGCATTTTTGACATTTAGAGAGATAGCTTGCATACAAGCATTAATAGCTTCATCCCACCTTTGTAAGTTAGTTAAAGCAGAGCCAATATAATAGTAAGCCTCTGCTAAATGGGGGTCTAACTCCAGAGCTTGATTGTAATAAATAATTGCTTGTTCTATTTGACCAGCATTTTGTAGAACCTTGCCTAAACCTAAATGATATTCTGATAAATAGGGATTAATTCCAATAGCTTGATTGAAACTTTCTATAGCTTCATCCCACTGTTGTTGACTTGCTAATGCTTTACCTAAATATTGATAAGTTAAAGTTGTATTGGGGTCGATTTCAAGAGCGCGACGATAAGTAACTATCGCCTGATCAAATAATTCTTTTTTGGCTAAAGCTAATCCTAAACTCTGGTAAAAATTGGCAAAATCTGGATTAAGTTCAATAGCTTGACGTAGATAAATAATTGCCTCATCAAACCTCTTAAGTTTAATCATAATTTCTCCTAAGTTATAGTAAGACCAGGGAGAATTTTTCTGTAGTTGAATTGCTTGGTGATAGATATTTGCTGCCTCCTCTAAATTTCCTTGTAAACTGAGAGTTTCTCCTAGGTTTTGATAACCTACTACTGATTTAGGATTAAGTTTAATTACTTGGCGGTAAGCATCAGCAGCTTCGGCAAAGTTACCTTGCCTTAATAATTTATTCCCAAGATGAAGATAGTTAACACTGTTTTCTGTTGCTGTTGTTGACATTGTTGTGTAAAATTTCCTTGATTTAATATTGATAATTCGGGGTTGAGCTATCTTGCTCATTACCTCTTGAGATCCTACAGTATTTGGTATTCCTAAATATGAAAGAATATTGGTTGCTAAATCTCTTGTATTGTTAGAAGGGTAAGAGGAAATGAAATTTATATGACCTAGTTAACATCATAGAGGAAATGTTATCCTAAAAATTAATATAGAAGTTAAAAGTGATTGACAAATGTGCATGAATAATGG
>NZ_LGSU01000158.1 GCF_002260545.1 Hydrocoleum sp. CS-953
ATTATATGTCTAGAATAATTAGAGACGTTCCACGGGAACGCCTCTAGAAATTTTTGATTAGTATTAATTAACCAACTGTATAAGCGGTACTAAGTCCCCACAAAAGGAGAAAGACTATACCACCTAAAATAATAATCGCAGAAATAGCGATCGCGCTGGGAGTATCTGCTCCCTTAAATTTCATTATTCCACGGTCGAGGTCTGACATGGTTTTTTTCTCCTAAGCTCTATAATTTTGATTTTAGCTAAGAACTATTAGAAATATGTCTATGCTGCTACTATATTTTGTCTTATTTTTGTTTCTGATTCGTCTCGAATTTTAAAATAATAATAAAGATTTGCAATGGTCATATTTGAGGCGGTTTGTAAATTGGATAATCCCAGGGTTTTGTAATTTGCCTTAACTGACTCTTGACTGATATAAGACTCATATTGTTTCCTCTTTTCTGGTTTCATTAAAAATGATATTTGGTCTTGCAAAGATAGGAGATAAGATTTTTGTTTTAAGTCTTCATAGAATTGTTGTTCTGGTGTTTCTGTGAGGGAGGAGTTTGTATCGGTAGTTTCGATAATTTCTGACTCTGGAAAATCTGCACTTTCTAATAGTTGTAGTTCGGATGGAGGTAGAGAGATTGACCAATCAATTTGATTTTGCCACAGGTTTAATGCTGCTAAGTCGTGATAATAAATTCTCGTAATTTCTGGAAAGATAAAATCTAGTTCAGCTTCTGTTTTTATTCGGTTAATAACTGTTAGAGAATCTTGGCAAATTTTATGTTGTAAATGGGAGAGAGTCTTACTCGCTGCTTTAGGTTCATTTTGCAGTTGATAAGTTAATATAATTGCCTGTTCTATTGCCCAACTACATTCGACTCGGCGCAGGTATCCGGGGGCGGAAGTTTCTGAGAATAAATGGGGATTATTGTAAATAGCTACAGCTTCGGATAAAGTTTGTCGAGCGTTGGCTAATTCTGTATTTCTAGAATTTTTATCTGCTATTGAAAGAGAAGTTTGCATTAGTTTTGTTGCTTCTAAAAATTTGCCATAAGCTTTAATAAATTCCAGACGATGTTGTTCAAATTTAATATCTTCTGCTACTTCATCTAAGCGTTGAATAATTTCTAAGCCTTGACTTCTCAGAGCATTTTTTAAGTCAATAAAACCATCTTTAACTTCCAGCCTTAATTGTTTGACATCTTCCCTAAGTTTCAAAGTTTGATGTAAATTTACTGCCGATAATACTACTGACGTAACTGTTCCAACTCCTATTAAAGCGGTTGTTGCTTGTAATACTCCAAGACTTGATTGAATAACATTCAAATTACCTAAAACAGCTTGAAAACCTCGGTGAGTTTGAATCATTTGTCCAATACCAATACCACCTCCTAAAATGGGGTTAGCACCAAGCAAACTAAACAATGGATTGTTATTAGTTACAGCACCCACAGCATGACCGACAAATCTACCTGTTGCCGTATCTCTAGCAATACCTAATAATTGACCTGTAGCTGCATTACGAACAACTTCATAAGCACCTGAAGCTATACCTGCTTGAATTGCTGGAGGAAAGACAAAATTTAACATTTTTACCTCGTAAATAATCTAATAAATTAATGGATTGAATGAATTGATTGAGATTAAATTAAACTTCTCTCATCATTCGATTTATGGCAATAATTACTTGCATTAATATCTCTTCTGAGATTTGAAAAAAAACTCTGCTTGCCGTGTTTTATAGTCTAAAGATTTGACTTGATATGCTAGTACAACTCCTGAAATTTATAATCCTTCTGGAATTGGTATTTCCAACATAAATCCTTTGAATTTTGTAGTAATTTGGCAGACTAAAGCTAATCCTACAAGACGGTTATATCTACTTTATGAAACTACTAAAGCAGGACGACGACCAGCTTGTTCTTTTCCAGATTGAGGATTAAAGTTTATCCAGACAATATCTCATTTCTGGGGAATATATAAAGAAGAGTTTAATCCCCCCAAACCCCCCTTAGAAAGCTATGCTTTATCAACATCTTTCTTAACATAAAACTTAGACATTACAGACAAGTTATGAATAAGTCTGGGAGAGGCTTTTTCGGGAGAAATAATAATTGAAAAATACACTATGAGAGACTGTTTGTAAAATAAGTATTAAGCAAAAAGTTTCAGAATTCAAGCTTTAAGATTGAATAAGGCAAGGGATTGAAATAACTCTACAGAGGGAGTAGGTGACTATTCATACTCAATCAGTTAGTTGTGAATTTCTTGATAACAAATAATTGTTTTTTTGCCTATTCCCTATTCCCT
>NZ_LGSU01000159.1 GCF_002260545.1 Hydrocoleum sp. CS-953
ATTATATGTTATGGCGGTTATTTGTCTATTCAGCAATTAAAAATTAACAATTAATAATTATCTAAACTGGAAGATTCATAATTTAGAAAAGACTATCTCATGCTTATTTATGGGGTGTAAATTATTAATTATAATGGGAGGCTTCAAGGCGTGAATTATTGAATGAATAATTAGGGTTTGCGCTCAAAAGTATTATGGGTGAGGGTAGGAGTCAGCAGTCAGGAGAAATGGGTAATTTAGAGGAGGCAGAAGGAGAAATTATCCCTTAAATTTTCAGCCATAAGTCAACTGAAAATCCTAACTTTTTGAGCATGAATAGCTAAAAAACTGATACTTTGTTAAAGACTTAAAATTGCTCAAACCCATATCTGTAAATTCTTTTATAGCGTTTCTCAGTATAATGAGGTACATCTATCTTTATATTGTATTCTATTCCCTATTCCCTGTTCCCTATTCCCTATTCCCTATTCCCTGTTCCCTAAAACCCAAGAATTTTGTACCTCACGCTTCTTGGGAATTGCTATATATTTAATCAGTAAGCCCTAATTAATTGAAGATCAACTCCTAATAATTAATTATTAACTATTAATTATTCAGTAAAGCACCAAATATATCGCCTATAAATATCTCTTTAAAAGGATAAAATGAGGTTTAAAAATGTACTTTGCTAACCAGAAAAAAGCTGTAAATTATTATTTATAAGGTAAAGGTATGACTGCCAAAATAATTATAGAAAATCTAATTAAAATTTACGGCAAAAAACATCTTGCGGCTCTTAAATTATTTCGGGATGGAAAAACCAGAGACGAGATATTACAGTCTACAGGTAATGTTTTGGGATTAGCTGATGTATCTCTTGAGATTGGTAAAGGGGAATTATTTGTGGTAATGGGGTTGTCCGGTTCGGGAAAATCTACCCTAGTTCGCTGTATTAATCGTCTAATTAATCCTACGAGTGGACATATTTATATTGATGGTGAAGATGTTGCTCATGTTGATGAGAAAAGGATGCGAGAAATACGACTGAATAAAATTTCGATGGTATTTCAGCGCTTTGGGTTGTTTCCTCACAAAACAGTAGCGGAAAATGTAGAGTATGGACTAAAGGTGCGGGGGGTTGAACCAACTCATCGTCGTCAGAAAGCTTTAGAAACATTAGAAGTTGTGGGTTTAGAGAAATGGGCAAATTATCAACCTACTTCTTTGAGTGGGGGGATGCAGCAACGGGTGGGTTTAGCTCGTGCTTTGGCTACTGATGCAGATATTTTATTGATGGATGAAGCTTTTAGCGCCCTCGATCCCTTGACGAGGGGAGAGATGCAAGATGAATTGTTGCGACTCCAGAAAGAATTGCATAAAACTATAGTATTTATTAGCCATGATATGCAAGAAGGTTTGAAATTGGGCGATCGTATTGCTGTTATGAAAGATGGGGCAATTGTCCAATTGGGGACTCCTGAAGAATTAGTCACTAATCCCAAAAATGATTATATTAAGGCTTTTACTGAAGAGGTAAATTCTGCCCAAGTTATTAGCGTAGGTTCGGTTATTAGTAAAACAGTTTCTCTGAAAATTGGTCAATATTCTATTAGCTCTGCTTTGGAGCAAATGTTAAACCATAAGCTCCAAGTTCTCTATGTAGTCGATGAGTACAATAAACCTATTGGTTTGGTGAAAAAACACCATTTGGAAGGGAGTCTTAAACAGGGAGAGGAAGATATTACAACTATAATGGAAACTGACTTTCCAAGAATTGATATTTCTGCTCATCTAGAGGATATTTTTTACCTTTATAAACAAGGATTTCCCCTAGCGGTTGTTAACGACAAAAAAGAATTTCAAGGTATGGTAGAAGCGGTTGATGTACTGACAACTTTGGGGCGACCAAGTATAAATTTGGAGAAAACGAATATTTGATAATTATAGTTTTCTAGAGCATATTTCTGACTTTTTGTAGCTAGAGGTACTGATAACTGAGAACTAAAATGACTTTAACCAACAAGGTTTTTTTCAAGGAGAGGTTAACTACAAAAAAAGAATTTAAAGACATGATAAAAGCTATTTATGTAATTACAATTCAGGTGCAACTAAATAAAAATTATGATTCAAGTAATAGTGAATATTTATAGTTATCTAGAGAATATTTTTGATTTTCTTTAGCTAGAGGTACTGACAACTAATAACTAATAACTGATAACTGAAATAACCTTGAAAAACAAGGGTTTTTCCTAGTGGTTGTGAACCACAAAAAAAGAATTTGAAGTTATGGTAGAAACAGTTGATGTACTAAAAAGTTTGGAGCAAC
>NZ_LGSU01000016.1 GCF_002260545.1 Hydrocoleum sp. CS-953
TCCCCTACTCCCCTACTCTCAATCTATAATTTTAAATAGATCCGCTCAGGGGTTCTATATAACTTCCCTGAAAATCTTAATGCATGACTTTTGAATTTTGAATTTTGACTTCCCGAATTATGTCTAGCGAAAAACAACTCAGCCTCTTTGACTTGTCAAACAATGATGACTCCCCAGAATCTACCTCTGACTCTGACTCTGACTTTAGTCTCATTCCTACAGATGTTAAAATTCCTATTCCATCAGGAACATATCAAACAATGGAGCAAATAGCTGTTCATTGTAACCAATGTCATAGATGTGAACTAGGAGAAAACCGGACTAATGCTGTCATTGGTAGAGGCAACCCCAAAGCAGAAATTATGATTATTGGGGAAGCACCCGGTCAAAATGAGGATGAACAAGGTCTGCCTTTTGTGGGTAGGTCTGGGCAACTCCTTGATAAAATTTTGCAGTCTGTAGAGTTGAGTAGCGACGACGTTTATATATCTAATGCTGCTAGATGTCGGCCACCGGAAAACAGGACTCCTACTCTCAAAGAAATAGAAGCTTGTAAACCCTACTTATTAGAACAAATACGTTTAGTTGACCCCAAAATTATTCTTTTAACTGGGGCAACAGCGGTTAAAGCTTTGACTGGTGATAAGCGAGGTATTACTAAAATTAGGGGTCAATGGATGGAGTGGGAGGGGCGACTTTGTATGCCCATTTTTCATCCATCTTATCTTTTGCGGAATCCTTCTAGGGAACCTGGTAAACCAAAGTGGTTAATGTGGCAAGATATTCAGGCAGTTAAACAAAAGTTAGAAGAACTTCAAAGTGATAATAATTCCATAGATTTTTGAACAAAGTCTTTTGTAGGACAGGCAAAATATTGTACTGTCCAGTTATTAATTATTAATTATAAAAATTGCTATAGTTAATTTTAAATAGTATTTAAGTTTGCATAGTCAAATGAGCCAAATTTCTGTTCCCTATTCCCTACTATATAATT
>NZ_LGSU01000160.1 GCF_002260545.1 Hydrocoleum sp. CS-953
CCGGCACAACTACGACAACTTTCTTGGGTAATGGTTATTTCTTCAGTACCTGTGATAATTTTAGGTTTCGGGCAAATATTTTTGGGTTGAAAAGGTTGCCGAAAAATGTGTAAGTGCCTCTTATATGAGTAGAGTTCAGTTATTATTTAGTAAATATAAAAGAATGGTTAAGGAAACACAAAATTGGGGAAATATGTGTTGAAGGATACGTCTTAATTAGTATTCTTGACCAATTCTCTAAAGAAAGACGAATATGAAATTTATATGGAGGTTCCTATGACTCCCACAATGTTACGTCAGCTTTGGTCTGTAGTAGAAAACTCCCAACCTACAACCTTAGTATCACTGGATGATGCCACCTTAGTTCAGTGGTTAATCAAACAGTTGAAAAACAGAAGTACCCTAAATTGTACAGAAGCAGATTTAATTAACGAATACATCCAATCTCGGTTGTCCTTAATTAGGGATTTAGCTGAGGAACGTTTGGAAAGTGAACCTTCACTATCAGTATAAGTTTTAATTTAAAGTAAAAATTAAAAATCAAAACTATTTAAGATCGACAGGAAAAAAATATGGAAAGTAGTTGCTTGAGAGCTTCCAGAAGCGATCGCCAAGCTTGACACTATGGTAGCTTTGAGTAGATCACTTTTTTTCAAAATAAAAAAATCAGAATAAACTATGCAAAAATGGGGATCTATTCTAATAGCAGCTATTTTAATGGTAGTGCCACTAACAGCTTGCGAAGGTGAAGGCACATCAGACCAAACAGGAGCTGGCCAAGAAAGTCAACAAACCAGCAGTCGTTTAGATATTGTCAGAAATCGTGGCAAATTAATATGTGGTGTAGAGGGCGGTATTCCTGGATTCAGTTTTGTAGACCAGAATAGTAAATACTCAGGAATAGATATAGATATCTGCAAGGCAGTAGCTGCAGCTTTATTTAACGATCCAAATTCTGTAGAATATCGTAACTTAGATTCAACAGAGCGTTTTACTGCTCTTAACGGTGGAGAAGTAGATATGCTATCTCGGAACACAACATGGACTATTAGCCGAGATACAACCGTAGGTTTAGAATTTGCCCCCACTACATTTTATGATGGACAAGGGATGATGGTTCGTCGTGATAGTGGGATTAAATCTTTAGAGGAATTGCAAGGTAAATCAGTTTGTGTGGAAGCAGGAACAACTACAGAATTAAACTTAACAGATAATCTCCGGCAAAGAAATGTACAAGCTGAGACATTAACATTTCAACAAGCAGACCCAGCTTATGCAGCTTATGCGGAGGGACGTTGTGACGGGATGACTTCTGATAAATCTCAATTATTAAGTCGCCGTAGTACCCTACCAAGTCCAAATGATCATGTGATTCTGGACGTTACTATGTCAAAGGAACCTTTAGGTCCAGTAACAAAAAATAATGATTCAGCTTGGTTTGATGTGGTAAAATGGGTAACTTATGCTTTGATAGAAGCTGAAGAGTTAGGTATTACCCAAGCAAATGTAGATGACTTGAAGCAAAATTCTGAAGACCCTACAATTAAACGCTTTTTAGGAGTAGAGGGAGACCTAGGTGAAGGTTTAGGTTTGAGTAATGATTTTGCATATCGTGTAATTAAGCAAGTTGGTAATTATGGGGAAGTCTNGATGTGGTAAAATGGGTAACTTA
This sequence comes from Hydrocoleum sp. CS-953, assembly GCF_002260545.1. GTDB lineage: Bacteria > Cyanobacteriota > Cyanobacteriia > Cyanobacteriales > Microcoleaceae > Trichodesmium. Next base: position 1,673 of record NZ_LGSU01000160.1, read on the forward strand.
TGCTTTGATAGAAGCTGAAGAGTTAGGTATTACCCAAGCAAATGTAGATGACTTGAAGCAAAATTCTGAAGACCCTACAATTAAACGCTTTTTAGGAGTAGAGGGAGACCTAGGTGAAGGTTTAGGTTTGAGTAATGATTTTGCATATCGTGTAATTAAGCAAGTTGGTAATTATGGGGAAGTCTATGATCGTAACTTAGGAGACAATTCTCAATTTAAGTTAGAGCGCGGTCTGAATGATTTATGGAAAAATGGTGGGTTGCTTTATTCTCCACCTTTCCGTTAACAAGAAACTCACAACAGCAAAGATTTGGGAATTAATCTACACTCAATTTCCCAAGTCTTTGATGAATTTAGAATTTAGAATTTAGAAGTTGTTTTTGTAATGGCGAGTTTCAACAACTTGCCAAAAATATTTCACCAATTAAGACAGGGTGTTAGACTCAATTATTTTGATAAATTGACGGAGATGAAAATCTATCGGCAGGAAATTGAATAAAAATTATGCAGAAGTGGATATATTTGCTCTTGACAGTTTTTATTTTTTGTACATACTTGACAAGTTAGAAAAATAACCCCTTCTGAAACAAATAGATTAGATGGGGTTTGGAGACTAAACCCCTACGATAAAATATTA
>NZ_LGSU01000161.1 GCF_002260545.1 Hydrocoleum sp. CS-953
ATCCAAGGGGAGGCTTTAGACCTCCTGGTTTTGGTAAGGAAGAAGGAAGAAGGCTTTCATTACCTAGAATAGAAGGCTTAAAAGCCTGAAAAAAATTAAATTTCCTGTAGATATTCACCCTTGGGTTTACACAAACAATACCAACGGACATGATATAACCTCCCTGAAAAAGTAGGATATATCTAGGAAAAATTCTAGTATTTCTATTTTATATCTCCTATTTTCTGGAGATATAAAATAGAGAAAAAAAGAATTAATTGATAATTTATGGATAATAATTTATTTGCTTTTTTATTTCTGGATAAGTCTATTAGTTATAAATAAAATATCAAGTCTTTCTCACCGAGGAAAAAGAAACCGGAGCTATTTCAGTTTCCCCTCTACCCTCTACTCCGTACTTAATGATAAGTGATTAGCAAGATTTGATATAATATCAATTAACCAATCGCCATTCAAGCAGGTGGAATAAATTATGTGGATTTTCTTAGATATTGATGGAGTATTAGTACCAGAGAAAAAATTCGAGCAACCAGTCTTGCACAAAGACATGATCAAATTCGATCCAGTTTGTCTGAATGAATTTGAAAATGTTCTGCGTCGTTATCCGACTGCCAAAATAGTTATTTCTTCATCCTGGCGCGAAATGTATTCTCTAGAGAAAATTTCTAGTTTATTTTCACCAGATATTGCTGTGCGTGTTATTGGAGTAACTCCATGTTTACACCCAATAGTTATTGAAAAAAATCGGCATATTCGGCATCAAGGAGTGTTGGAATATCTCAGACAAAACAATGAGGAAAATCCACTGTGGGTAGCTATTGATGACATTGCTGACTTCTATGAACCAGGTAGTCCGGTTGTTGTTACTGATGCCTATCATGGTTTTAATCACAACTCTGCTAAAATACTCGATCGCTATCTTGCCTCATTTAGTGAGAAAATAATAGATGAAAATACTAAAACAGGGAGTAGGAAGTAGGGAGTAGGGAGTAGGGGAAAATAATTGATGATTTTTGTGGGATAATTGATTTAATTTTTTATTTGGAGATGTCTAATAGTTAAGGATGCAAACTAATCAAAAACTTACCTTTCCCAAAATGGGTTGTGGGACATGGGCATGGGGCAACCGTCTCCTCTGGGGATATGACCAAAGTATGGATAACGAGCTGCAAAATGTATTTAACCTCTGTGTTGCTAATGGCGTAACTTTATTTGATACGGGTGACTCCTACGGGACTGGCAAATTAAACGGACGTAGTGAAATGTTGTTGGGGCAATTTTCTCAAGGATATAGGGGGGCAAACCAAGATAATATTTGCATTGCCACAAAACTTGCTGCTTATCCCTGGAGGTGGAGTCGCCAAGCAATGATTACAGCTTGTGGAGCATCTGCTCAACGTCTCGGTAAAAATGTTGATTTGGTACAGATGCACTGGTCTACTGCCAACTATCTTCCTTGGCAAGAATGGGGACTGTTAGATGGTTTAGCTGATTTGTATGAACAAGGAAAAGTGAAGGGAGTGGGGTTATCGAACTACGGACCGAAACGACTGAAGCAAGTGCATAAAAGATTTAGCGATCGCGGCGTTCCTATTACTACTTTACAGGTTCAATATTCTCTATTATCAACCTACCCAGTTACAGAATTAGGATTAAAAGAAGTTTGTGATGAATTGGGAATTAAATTAATTGCATATAGTCCTTTAGCATTAGGAATATTAACAGGAAAGTATTCTGAAAAAGGTTCTTTTCCTCAAGGTATTCGAGGTATTTTATTTAAACAGATATTACCAGGAGTTCGCCCATTATTATCATGTTTAGAAGCTGTGGCAAAATCAAGAAATAAAACTATGTCGCAAGTAGCAATTAATTGGTGTATTTGTCAAGGTACAATTCCAATTCCGGGAGCAAAAAATAAGGCACAGGCAGAACAAAATATTGGTGCATTGGGTTGGGAATTAGACTCTGGTGAAGTTGCGGAATTAGATAAAGCTGCTGCTAGTACAGACAAGAAGATGGTGCAAAATATTTTTCAGACTAAATAGTTTTTTTCAACAAAAAAATGAATCAAGATCGATTTATTTGCGAGTCGTTATATTCTTTTGCATTAATGATAATGCAATATTTCTATAATTTACAGAGTTATAAATAAGTTCTATAAATAGCTATTGACATTATCTAAATTCAAAGGTATGTTCAATTTAGTCTAGCTTTACTAGGCTAAATTTTTGGCATCATTGTAATCACGAATACTATTCAAGAAAATGAATCCACCAATCGAACTTTTTACCTTTCAAGGCAGTCTTTTTG
>NZ_LGSU01000162.1 GCF_002260545.1 Hydrocoleum sp. CS-953
TCCCTATTCCCTATTCCCTATTCCCTATTCCCTATTCCCTATTCCCTATTCCCTATTCCCTATTCCCTATTCCCTAAAACAAACGAATTTTGTACCTCACGCTTCTTGGGAATTGCTATATAATCCTTAAGAAACATTATTGAAGCTTACTTCTTAGTTAATAACTGAAGTATTGAGTAAGCTCTTAGATTATTTTGGGGAATTGGTATTACCTGTTACTCCTAGTTGCCTGACGATCAAATTAAATTTGACAGTTGATTCTACTCCCTGCTCCCTAATCATTACTCCCTATTCTATACTAGCGGAGATTGCGGTGATTTAGTTCGGTTATACCAACATAAATAATGTATGAATGCCGATACCCTAAGTATTAAGTCAGGTCTACTTCTATAAAAAGAACTAATCATAGAACATTAAAGCTTTTGTAGAAGTCTGAATTTATTAGTAGTTAATCAACTCAAATTATTTATTCATTTATTTTAGTAAAACAAATGGAAAACTATGTATTACCAACTTTAAGCGACATTTTTGCCCTAGAGAGTTCAAATAATCATTTTTATGCAACAAAAATGGAACTCCCAAGGGAAAATCCTCCTCCTTCTATAACAGAGAAAAATCACCATTTATATTTAAAGGCTCAACAGGAATGGTATAGTGCCATTGCTTCTATTAATCAACTGCTAGAAAAGTCAGTAAAAATCTCAGATTATCAAGATTTAAAAAATCAAGAGATGACGAAAACTGACAAAGAAAAAGGAATCAAAAATCCTAGTTCTTTACTCGGAAATTGGGAATCTCAAAGCAGCTCAAAATGCCCTAGTTCTAATTCCTTATTTTCTCATGTCAAATCAGATCATGGATTAGTATTATCTAGCCCTACTCCTGTTTTAACAAATCCTACTTTAACTCAGAGTTTTTCTACATCAATATTTACCAGTGAAATACCAGAAAGTTTAGACTGGTTATCAATCTTGAGACGGGAAACCTTACCTCTATTACCAGCAGCAGATAGTATTAATTCCTTACCTACTACTATACCAATATTACCTTTATCGACTAAAGACCCAATAACAAATGAGCAGTTTTGTTTAGTTTTAACTGCTAAATTTAGTTTAATTATGGTATTAGGAAAAAAATTAGATAATACACCAGCTTTTCTATTTTCTTTTGACCCAGAAATAGTGAAAAAAGCATGGATTATCTTGCGCAAACGAATCGTATTACCAACATATTTGCAGGCTATAAATATTGATAAACAGCAAAAAATTATTTCCCAATCTTATCAGCGATTATCTATTTTAGACCGTCTGTTTGAGCAGTTTCCTCCTATTGCTCCTGACTACAAAATAGTCATGGAATTTAGTCGTTTATTATTGGATAATTTACCAAATGTAGATAGTAAAAATAATGAATCATTAGAAATTAATATTCCTAGCAAAAATAGAGAAAATCAAGAAACTACTACATCACTAAAATCTACCATTGAAAATCTTAAATCTCCAGATGTGGAATTGTTACAAGCGATCGCCCACGAAGTAAAAACTCCTTTAGCAACAATTCAGACTTTAACTCGCCTTTTATTAAAACGTCCTAATCTAAATCAGGAAGTAATCAAAAAGCGTTTACAAATGATTGATGCTGAATGTACTTCTCAAATAGAACGGTTTAATCTGATTTTTAGAGCAGTAGAATTAGAAACTCAGCAACCTTTTAAGCAACAATATCCATACCTACAATTAACAACTATTCCTCTAGCTGAAGTCTTTCAAAAAAGCATACCTCGTTGGCAACAAAAGGCAAATCAAAGAAATCATACTTTGAAAGTTATTTTACCTCCAAAAATGCCAACCGTTGTGAGTGACCCAACTATGCTTGACCAAGTATTAGGAAATTTGGTTGAAAATTTTTCCCGAAATTTACCTTCAGGTAGTCTTATGCAGGTGGAGGTAATGTTAGCTGGAAATCAACTAAAATTACAACTTAAATCTGATTCTGATGTAGGTGGAAAAAGTCACTCACCTTTCACCAGTTCCACAAAAACACCTTTTAAATCTATTGGTCATTTATTAATGTTTCAACCAGAAACAGGTAGTCTTAGTTTGAATTTAAAAGTGACTAAAAATTTGTTTCAAGCAATAGGAGGAAAATTAGTAGTTCGACATCGACCAACTAAAGGAGAAATAATGACTATTTTCTTACCAGTTCAATAATTTATCAAAGTAGTAAGATTTTGGATGGAAATCAGCCTATAGTTAAGGAGAATAAGTTTCATCTTCCTAAACCTATGGTAAAAATAACTAACAAATAATTGTATCTTT
>NZ_LGSU01000163.1 GCF_002260545.1 Hydrocoleum sp. CS-953
CAAAGGTCTTTTGTTTGGAAAAAAGATGACATTCAAGATTTACTAACTTCTTTGTTGCAGGGTTATTTTATCGGAATATTTCTGATGTTAGACACCCCTAGTAAAAACCCAATGTTTCCTTTTAGATTTGTGGAAGGAATGACAAATAAACCTAATGTCACAGAAAATATAAGGTTAGTTCTTGATGGTCAACAACGTATTACTTCTCTATATTATGCACTTTATGAACCTAATCAACCTCTAAAAGGAGCTAAAAATCCTTATCGTTTTTATTTACGTTTAGAGTCAGTTTTAGATAATGATTTAGAAAATGCAGTTATAGGTATATCTGAACGCGATAGCCGTAGAAGAAAAGAATACGATGAATTAGTGAAACAACACAAAGCCTTACCTTTTTCTATATTACGAGATTCTAATAGTTTTAATAAGTGGCTATATCGAGAACAAGATATTTGGGAGGATAAAGAACAAGAATTATTGGTAAATATCTATAATAGGCTCCATAAATTTATGGTTCCTGTTATTTCTTTATCTCCTGAAACAAGAGAAGAAGATATTGTCAATATTTTTGAGCGAATTAATCGTACTGGTGCTAGTCTTTCTCTTTTTGATTTAGNCCGAAAACTATAATAGGCTCCATAAATTTATGGTTCCTGTTATTTCTTTATCTCCTGAAACAAGAGAAGAAGATATTGTCAATATTTTTGAGCGAATTAATCGTACTGGTGCTAGTCTTTCTCTTTTTGATTTAGCTGTAGCAAATCTTTATAAAAAAGGAGTAAATTTACGAGACTTATGGGAGAAAGTTCAAAATAATCATCCGAAAGTTACAGATTTAATTAAACCAGAATTTTTACTCAGACTAATTGCTTTGAGGCAAGGTAAAGAACCAAAAAAAGGTAACTTATTAAAAATGACAATATACATAGAAGGAGAATTATTTAAAGAGTTATGGAATGAAGCAGTTAAGTCAATAGTAACAGCTTATCAACGATTAATTAATGTGTATGGAGCCTTTGATTCTAAGTGGATTCCTTATACTACTTTAATTGTTCCTTTAGCTGCTTTATTAAATAAAATAAATCGAATTTCTGCTGGTGCTGAAGCTTATCAAAAGTTAGATTGTTTTTATTGGGGATGTATTTTAGGTCAGCGTTATGACAATGCTGTAGATAGCAAAATTTATTATGATTTTCAAAATGTTAGTGGATGGATAGATAATCAGGGAAATGCACCAGAATGGTTACAAAAATTATCTGTTCAAAGTTTTGATTTAAAGACTGAGGAAAGTTATACAACTTTATATAGAGGATTAATGGGGTTAATTGCTTGTGAAGGTTCTAAAGATTTTTTAACAGGGCAACCTGCGGAAATTAATAAGTGTCAAGATGACCATATTTTTCCTAAGTCTATTTATAGTGAAAAGTATGATAATTTAGTTGATAGTATTCTGAATCGAACTTTAATTTCTCAAACAACTAATAGGTGTAAAAGTAATAAACTTCCGGCGGATTTTTTAAATGATTGTTTGGCTAAACATGGTGTTAATGAAGAGCAGCTTTTAGAAACTTTAGCTAGTCATTTTATTGATGANCCTCATGTAATCAAAACGGATCCGAAAAACTAATAGGTGTAAAAGTAATAAACTTCCGGCGGATTTTTTAAATGATTGTTTGGCTAAACATGGTGTTAATGAAGAGCAGCTTTTAGAAACTTTAGCTAGTCATTTTATTGATGAGGATGGGTATGCAGCAATGCAAAATAATGATTTTATTAGTTTTAGAAATTCTCGTCAGAAAGTTATGCAAAAAAAATTACAAGAAATTGTTTCTTTAGCTGAACCTATTGAGGAGTTGGAAGCTGTTTCTGAGGATGAGGTGACATATTGGTTAACTCCAGTTGCTGCTAATGAGAAACGTTCTGCTTCTGAACAAATTAAGTTTTTGGTTGGTGAAGAACAGATTTATGCTTTTGGATATAAAACTCCTGGTCGAAAAAGCATTAAATCTGGGGATAATATTTGTTTTTATGCTTCTAGCAAGGGTATTGTTGCTCATGCTTTAGTTAAAACTAAACCAGAAAAGTTGAATCATCCTAAAATTTTTAATTCTGATAAGTATCCTTGGGTTTTTGAGTTAGAAAAACCTTGTTTATATTTGGATACTCCTGTAGTTTTGGATGAGGATTTAAGGAATAAGTTAGATGCTTTTTTAGGGCGTGAAGATCGTTCTAATTGGTCATGGTTTGTTCAGACTACTAGAAAAATTTCTGCCAATGATTTTATAGTTTTGACTAGGGATTTTTATTAAGGTATAAAATT
>NZ_LGSU01000164.1 GCF_002260545.1 Hydrocoleum sp. CS-953
CCTTTTTGTATCCGTATATACTATTATCTTATAATCAAGAATTTCAAATACATACATTTTGATAAGTAATTTTACTTAACTATATTTATCTTAATTTTCTTGTGTAAGTAAAAAAAAATCAGGAGTAGTGTCAATACTCTACACTCATTGATATATTTAGATTTGAGACTGGTAACTTACTCTTATATCGTTATCCAAGAAATGATGAATCTATTACCTCAGAAAAAGTCCTATTATCAAAGGGGTATCGATGAGCGAAGCCTCATCGACACTCTCACTAATAATAATTATCATTCTCATAAACTCAGGCAAATTTTTACCCAGGTAAAGAGTGCTTAAACCCTTATCCAACAATAGCTTTGAAGTCCTTGTCACCCCGTGAGCTTTTTCCCCTTGATCTTCCCACACTCCCTAAAACGAAGCTAATTTTTTAGCAATAGGCATCCGCCAACCTGTGCCAAAAGCTCGCTCGCTAATTTTCAAACCAGGGGGTGCTTGTCTACGTTTAAATTCTGCTCGCATAACTAATTTCACCACTTTATTTACTACCTCTGAATCATGTCCTGCTGCAATAATTTCTGCTAAGGATTCACAGTTTTCTACTAACCTAAATAAAATATCATCTAATATTTCATAATCAGGTAAAGAATCTTGGTCTTTTTGGTCTTCTTTTAACTCAGCACTCGGAGCTTTGGTCAGAATATTTTCAGGAATAATATTTTGCTTTTCAGGAATTAGTAAATTTTCGGCTCCATAGAAATTTTGATTGCCATTAACTGCCTGTTGATTTAACCACTTACACAAAGAATAAACGCGAGTTTTCGGCACATCTGAAATTACAGCTAATCCACCATTCATATCACCATAAAGAGTGCAATAACCAACCGCCATTTCTGACTTATTACCAGTGGATAAAAGCAAATGACCAAACTTATTAGAAATAGCCATTAATAAATTTCCACGAATCCGAGATTGAATATTCTCTTCAGCAATGCCAAAATTTGTACCTGTAAATAAACCTCCCAAACTATTGTCATAACCTTTCATTAAATCCCCAATAGATATAACCTGTTTAGCAATACCTAAATTTTCTGCTAATTCTAAAGCATCTTTCACAGAATGTTCTGAACTATAGGGAGAAGGCATCAAAATAGTAAAAACATTTTCCTTTCCTAATGCAGCAGTAGCGATCGCTGCAACTAAAGCAGAATCTATTCCTCCACTTAAACCCAGAACAACTTTAGAAAAACCACACTTCCGCAGATAATCTTTTACCCCTAACACCAAAGCAGACCAAATTTCTTCATCCTTGCTTTCTAGCAAATTTGTACTTTCAAAATTTTCTGAAGTTAAATCTTTTTTTGCCGAATTAAATTCTACAACTGCCAAACTTGTTTCAAAAGCTTTAGCACGATAAATCACTTTTCCAGCACTATTAAAAACTACACTACAACCATCAAAAATCAAATCATCATTACCACCCACTTGATTAGTATAAATAATTGGTATCTGATAACGATTCGTACTATGTTCTAACATAGCCTCTCGCAATTTTTGTTTCCCAACTCGGTAAGGAGAAGCTGACATATTAATCACAAAATCAACCTGTTGTTCGGCTAATTCTTTCATCGGGTCACAAGTATAATTTCGCTTTCCCCAAAATTCTGCATCATTCCACAAATCTTCGCAAATAGTCACACCAACTTTAGCCGAAGATTCTGATATTTCAGGAGAAATTTCTAATGTGAAAAAATCGCTAGTTTTTCCAGGTTCAAAATATCGGTCTTCATCAAAGACATCATAAGTAGGTAAAAGTCGTTTATGAAATATTTGTTTAACTTTTCCATTGATTAATAAAGCTGCACTATTAAATAAAGATTTTTCTCCATTTTCAGCAGCTTGAGAATTAAAAGTTACAGTTCCCACTAAAACAGCTATTTCTGATGGTAAATCTTTAGCTAAACTTTCTAATTCTACAGCAGCAGCTTCTATTAAACTAGGATAAATTAATAAATCTCGTGGCGGATAACCTATTAATGATAATTCTGGAGTTATTATCAATTTAGCATCTAAACTTTGTGCTTTTTGTGCTGCTTCTAAAATTAATTTGGCATTGCCATAAATATCACCAATAATAGGATTAAGTTGAGCAATTGCTATTTTCATAATATTCGATTATTTCTACAATAAATATACTAATCCTAACTGTAACAGAAAAACCTGTTTAGAGGTGATCTACGCCTCATAGTTAGGGTATGCTGAAAAAGTCTTTTTGTAAGCATTTCCTGCGGAATGCTGCGCAAACAGCTATTAGCAGTCAG
>NZ_LGSU01000165.1 GCF_002260545.1 Hydrocoleum sp. CS-953
CTTGAAATCTTAGTCACTTTAGCCTTCAAGGGCAATAATATCTTTAGACTGTTTGCTATTAAATTAAATAATCTGGTAATGCTCAATTAGCATTACCCTCTTCCTTAATTTAATTAGAAGTTCGTACTTATTGGTCATAACTCAAAAAAACATACTAGCTTACCCAGAAAAAAAACGTTTTAGATAACGTCCTTAAACTTGAGTTATGCTTGGAGTAGAATTAAGTACCTGTTTTTTCTCAGGTGTCTTAAGTTCTATCAAAACTTTTAAGCTAGGAAACAAGAAATGATTTTCTTCAACGTATTGGGCTCCAAATAAACCTTTTTCTGCCCAGAAGTACCTATCAGTGGTATGCTCATTTCTTCTAACTAGAAGTACAGCTGGTGGGACAATACCTTGGGCATGAATAAACTTACGAGCAGCAGTGACTGGTTTATCTTCACCACTTTCAATACTATACTGAGCAACTTGCTCAAGAATTCTGCGTCCTTCTTGTCTACGACGGCTTTTGCGCTTACGTCTTCTAGCCAATTTCCTTACCTCCTGTGTTAGCCGATGGGTGTAGTTATGGCTACCAAATTTGATAAGATTATATAAATTTTAACTCAAAAACTCAAGTGTTTTTAATATTTTGATACAAAATATACACTTTATTGTCTAAAATTAACCGATGTCCAGTGGAAAATCCTACAAATAGCTCCAATGCTAATGCCCACCAGTACAGAATTTATTGGACTTTGCAGATCCCAGATCGCTCTTGTATCCAGTTGGGGTGCGAGTTTAAGTATAGTTTACTTGACAGAGAAACTGGTAGAAGGGGGTGAAGCCAAGCTAATTCCCATTATCGCAGATCCAGAAATACCCCAAGATGGGGAAGTAAATTCGGTGTTAAAAGTAACCTCAGAAATACAAACATTAGAGAACCTTCCGAAATTATCAGCAGCACCCTTAACAATTGGGAAAAATTCTCCAATTTTAGAAGCAAGCAACGGTACAAAAGAATCAAATACTGGATGGGAAAAAAATTATCCTTGGCAACAACGTCAAATTGTTTTACCCTTAATCCATGATGGAGTAGTTATGGGATTATTGGTAACAGCAAGAGAAGACCGACCCTGGAATCAAAAAGAAAAAACTCAAATTCAACAAGTAGCTCATACTATTGCCATAGCCTGTATTTTAGATCAACGTTCTGAATGGTTAAAGCGACAATTTCAGCAACAACAACAGTTGCAATCTGAACAATTTGATACGATGCACAATATACTGCATCAGTTGAAAAGTCCATTAACGGCACTAAGAACTTTTGGTAAGTTATTACTGAAAAGATTTTTACCAGAAGACAAAAACTGGAATATAGCTAATAGTATTTTACGGGAAAGCGATCGCCTCAGAGAATTAATTGAACAAATAGATAAAACNCAACAACAACAGTTGCAATCTGAACAATTTGATACGATGCACAATATACTGCATCAGTTGAAAAGTCCATTAACGGCACTAAGAACTTTTGGTAAGTTATTACTGAAAAGATTTTTACCAGAAGACAAAAACTGGAATATAGCTAATAGTATTTTACGGGAAAGCGATCGCCTCAGAGAATTAATTGAACAAATAGATAAAACTGTTGATGTTGGGGAAGAAATATTGAGTATTCCTGCTGAAAGTGAGTATCTTCAAAGCACAACTAAAAATGAAGATATAGAAGAAATAATAGATGCTCATCAAGAAGCTAATCAAAAAACATTACCTCTACGACTTTTACCTGGAGCTAATTTTTTAGAGTCAGTTTCTGTACAACAAGTTTTAGATCCTTTATTAGTTTCTGCCAAAGCAATTGCCGATGAAAGTAATATAGATTTACAAGTTGATGTTCCTAAAAATTTACCAATTGTACAAGCTAATTATAAAGCTTTGCGAGAAGTCTTAAGTAATATTATAGATAATGCTTTAAAATATACTCCAAAAGAAGGAAATATTTATATTAAATTAGCAACTTTATCTCCGCAACCAAATCATCCTCAATCAATTAATAGTGAAACAGAAACAATGCTGGCAATAGCTATTAGCGATACAGGTTATGGAATTCCATCCCAAGATTTAGAACATTTATTTGAACGAAACTATCGGGGAGAAAAAGCTAAAACAAATATTCCAGGAACAGGATTAGGATTAGTAATTGCTCGTAATTTGATAGATGAAATGCAAGGTAAAATTCAAGTCTATTCTCCTGTAGATACTCAATGGTTACCCAGTTATTTAAAAGAGCAATATTTAGTAATTAATCGTGGTACTACAGTTGTTCTATGGTTGCGAATATTAAACC
>NZ_LGSU01000166.1 GCF_002260545.1 Hydrocoleum sp. CS-953
CATTAATATCTGAAATAGATAAAATCTTAGAAAAAATACAATCCCAAAAATTACGCATTGCAGTAATTGGAGAATTTAGTCAAGGTAAATCAACTTTATTAAATGCTTTACTTGGGGAGGAAATTCAACCAGTCAGAGAAATTCCTTGTAGTAGCACAGTTACAGTTTTAAAATATGGGGAACAAAAACGTGTTGTTTGTCATTATAAAGATGGGAAAGAAGCAGAAATTCCTTTAACAGAATATCAGTCAAAAGCAACTATTTCAGAAAGAGCAGCTTTAGGAAATATAAGTGAAGAATTAGCACACTCGGAGCTAGAAAAGATATTTTTTGAACATCCAGATTTAGAGTTATGTCAAAGTGGGGTAGAAATTGTTGACTCTCCTGGTTTAAATGAACATCCAGACCGCATATCTATTACTAAAAAATTATTAGAAGATACTGATGCGGTGATTTTCTTAACTAATGCTTCTCGTCCATTAACTCTAGGGGAACAAGAGTTAATTCAAACTGTGAAGTTGCAGTTAAATGGTAATAATCTTGATTTACCTGCGGATAATTTATTTGTGTTGGTAAATTTTCTGGATTTAGTTAGAAATGAAAATAGTCGCCAGCAAATTAGAAAGAGATTAGAAAATTTTCTGTTGGGTGAAAAACCAATTATTGCTGATGAAAGTCGTTTACATTTTATTTCTGCTCAAGCTGCTTTAGATGGAATTTTAGAAAGTGAAGAAAATGAATATTTGACTTACTTTAATAATTTCACGCACTCGATAGAAAAGTTTTTGACAGTTGAGCGGGGTGCTGTAGAAATTCAACAAATTTTTACTAAGATTAATGCTTTGATTGCTGAGGGAATAAAAGCATTAGATCGAGCCGAAAAAGTTTTAGATGGTAAAGTTTATTTGTCTGTCGAGGCAAAAGTAGAAATATTGAAAAAAATAGAGGATGCTAGTGGACGAGATTTGCAAATTTTATCAACTACTGAAAAATTAAAAAATCAGACTATTAAACAAGCTGCTGAAGCTTGGGATAAATGGGTAGAAGGATTAGGCGATCGCCTAGAGAAAAAAAGTGATGAATGGTATTCAGAACATTCTCTGCTCTGGGATAAGGAAAAAGTTATCAAAGATTATGCGGAAGAATTTGCAAGTTCTCTGGCAACTGAATTAGAAAACTGGAGCAATCAGGAAGTTAAAGAAATTCTGGTGAATAATTTAGAAATTTTAACTAAGGAAGTATATCAAAATCTAGAATTTATTAGAATGGATTTACAGTCAGTAGATTGTCAAATCCATTCTAACTTGAATGAGCAATTTGATTTTGCAATTGAAAATATTAAAGGAGATGGATTAGATATCTCTTCAATAACTAAGTTAGGAGAAAATTATGATGATAGTAAAAGAGGAGGTTTATGGGAAAATTTAACATTAGGTGGTTTAACTGCAGGTGCTTTATTTATGTTTACAGGAGTCGGATTTTTACCAATACTTTTAACTGGAGGTGCTGTGGCTTTGATTAGCTCATTTTTTGGTATGAGTCCTGATGAAGAGAATCCAGAAATAAAAATTAAACAGGAAGTTTATGATGCGTGTTTTCAGAAGTTTGATAAATCTACTAGAGAAATATTTAATCGGATTTGTGAAAATATTGCTGAGGTTTTCTACAGTCAGTTTAAATCAGCAAGTAAAGTAATTGAACAGGCAATATTGATTTACGAAAATCTTCTAGAACAAGAAGATAAAGTTCAGAAAGAAACTCAGGAACAATTAAAGTTAGAGAAAAAGATAATCGTTGAGAAAAAACAGGAACTTACACAAATAAAAAATCAAATTGAAGAAGTAAGAAAGAAGGAAGAAGGAAGAAGAAAGAAGGAAGAAGTGAAGAGGGAAGAAGAAAGAAGAAGGAAGGATGAAGAAAAATGGTTGAAATATATAGAAGGAAGAAGGAAGGAGGAAGGAGGAAGAAAAATGGTTAAAATGTATCGAGATATGCGTCTAAAATAAATTAGAAAATTAATTTTAGACACCTCTATGATCGAATATAGCAATCCCAAATAGGTTGTAATAAGTTTTATAATAGCCAATTTCAACTGAAAGCTTTGAACATTCTGACTCCTGTACGGGCGATTTCCTGAAGGAATGCTCCGCAAACGCGAATAGCCCCTACAACTAAAATAGGATTGCTATAGCACTATAAAACATTATAGATGGTTCAGATAATACCACTTAAAAAAAGAATGTTATACCATTTCTCAAAAACTTTTCTACATTTGATTGAGTAGGGGAGTGTAGGGACGTTGCACAGGCAAAAATGGGTTTTCCGTTCCGGAA
>NZ_LGSU01000167.1 GCF_002260545.1 Hydrocoleum sp. CS-953
ACTATATTACCTTTTTCTAGTATAAGTTAGCAGTAATGTAGGGGTTCTGGAAGTTTGGAGTAGTAAAGAAGTTAGCAGCATAGAAGGCTTGATTTTAGTAGTATGGTTAGATTAAATTTGAGTCTATATTTTTCCGTATTCTACCTCTTTATCTAACTTCTGCTTTTTTCAAAAATTCTATCTAAACTGCCAATGAATTACTACGAATTAGGAGAAAAGTTTCTAGAACAACAACAGTGGGAGAAAGCTTTTACTAACTACCGTCAGCCAATAAAACTCAACCCTGATTTTTATTGGTCTTACGATAAATGAGGTCAAGCTTTAACTCAATTACAACAGTGGGAAGAAGCTATTACCAATGGATAATTGATAAATTATCCATTATCCATTCCGCTTTATTACCTCTCCTTTTAAGGAGAAAAAAGTGCGAGAATATTTCCTTATTTTCACTCCTCAAGGGTAAAAATAGAGATAATTATCCATTATTCATGATCTATTATCAATTAATGAAAGCTTACCAAAAAGCTATCAAACTAAATTCTGATTTTCCTTGGTCTTAACATCACTTTTGAGTAGAGATTTTTCCCTATTCTCTCTCTTTCTCTGACTTCTGCTTTTTTTCAAAACTTCTATCTAAACTGCCGATGAATTACTATGAATTAGGAGAAAAATTCCTAGAACAACAAAACTGGGAGGAAGCGGTTACTAGCTACCGCCAGGCAATAAAACTAAACCCTACTTTTTCTTGGTCTTACTATAAATTAGGGCAAGCTTTAACTCAACTACAAAATTGGGAAGAAGCTATTACTGCTTACCAAAAAGCTATCAAACTAAATTCTGATTTTCCTTGGTCTTATCATCACTTAGGAAATGCTTTACTTCAACTAGAAAAATGGGCAGAAGCAGTTAACGCCTACCAAAGTTTTCTTAAACTTCATTCTGATAATTGTTGGGCTTACCATAAACTAGGAGAAGCATTATTTAAACTAGGAGAATTTGACAAAGCAATTCTTTCTTATCAAAGAGCAATTCAACTCAATCCAGAAATTAAAGGAACTAACCAAAAATTAGCAGAGATTCTCTTTCAAACTGGAAAACTACAAGCAGCAGAAACAGCATATCGCCAGACAATAAAACTCAACCCTGAAGTGGTTTGGTATCGCCAATGTTTAGGAGATGTTTTACTTAAACAAAAAAGATTAGACGAGGCGATCGCTACTTATTTAGAAGTTGCTCAAATTACTCCTCATCTAACTTGGATGCACCTACAGTTAGGAGATGCTTTTGCTCAAATTGGTCAGTCAAATTTAGACCAAACTATCAATTACTATTGCGAAGCTATTAAAAATCCAGACCTATATCCAATCTATCAAAAATCACTATATCTCATCAAAGCCAATCCAGAACTATACCTGGAGTTAGGAAATTATCTAGCACAAGAAAATCAAATTTATGGAGCCATCATTATTTATTACCTGTTGCTAGAAATATTACCAAATCAAATAGAGATATATCGGCAACTCGGCAAAATATTCCGGCAAAAAATTCAACTAGAACAACAACTCAATTCATTTTATTCTGCCGTTGAAGCTAACCAAGATAGTCAATCTTACTATCACTTAGGATTAGCATTAACCAAACAACAAAAATGGTTAGAAGCTACCATTAATTATTATCGTGCTATAGAACTTAATCCTGATTTTGCTTGGTGGTCTGATATTCGTATGTGGGAAACTTTTCAGAAGCAAGATAAACTCCAAAAAACAGTTAATTTATTTCAAGAATTTATTGATTTTCCAAATAACTCAGTCTGTCGTTATCTCAACTTAGCTGAAGCTCTAACTCAAGTAAATAGAAAGACTGAAGCAATAGAAATTTATCAAACTGCCTCTCAACAACAAATTAAACAAAACTATCCTAACTTTTTTCTAAAATTCCAAAACTTAGCTCAAATCTCCACGCCCAATTTTCTCGTAATTGGAGTCAAGAAAGGGGGAACTACATCTATTTATCATTATCTAATTCAACATCCACAAATTTTACCAGCAATAAAAAAAGAAATTGATTTTTGGTCTTTCTATTTTCATAGAGGTTTAGATTGGTATCGGGCACATTTTCCAGTAATTCCAGACTCAGAAAAATTATTAACTGGAGAAGCAAGTCCTAGTTATTTTGATGCTCCAGATACTCCCACGAGACTATTTCATTTTTTCCCAAAAATTAAACTAATTGTTCTATTAAGAAATCCAGTAGATAGAACTATATCTAACTATTATCATGAAGTCCGTTCAAACACAGAGAATATGTCTGTTGAACAAGTAATTAATTCTAGAC
>NZ_LGSU01000168.1 GCF_002260545.1 Hydrocoleum sp. CS-953
AGGAAGCAATCTCCGCGCACCCCTGAGATTGCTATCCGTTCCGGAATGCTCCGCAAACCTTCCACTCCGTTCCAGTCGCAATGACTTGGGTATAGTAATTATCAGGATTTGATATCATTCCCAAATCAATAAGATAGGGCTAGAGCAATACTACGAGGGAGCGTAATTGTTTGTAGTTGGGCTTCAACCCCCTCGCCCGCCCCAGACAGTAAAGACAGGAAAAATCCTGACTCTTTCCTCGTGACTCTAACTCCTAACTCCTGACTCCTGACTCCTGAGTTGTGTTAAAATTCTCTCCTGACTCTTCCCTCCTGACTCCTCCGCTGTAGGAAAAAATTCCTGCAATGCTGCTATGTAGCGATCGCTATCTACTTCTGCCAGATCGTTATGTCCAGCATTTGGGAGCAACAGCAGTTTTTTTGGTTCGGGTGCAGCAGCAAATAATTTTTGACTCATGGTTACAGGTACAGTTTCATCGTTCATACCATGAATAAATAAGACTGGCATTTGCAATGATTTGACTTTGTTAATCAAATCAAATTTTTGAGTAACCAGCAACTTCAGAGGAAATATCTGGATTTTACGTCTGTATTTAGCCATGTCTTCGATACAAGTAAAGCAACTTTCAGCTATTAACCCTGCTGCTTTTGGTTGTTGTAAGCAGAGATTAACGGCGATCGCTCCTCCGAGAGAATATCCATAAATAAAAATTTCTTCTGGTGCAAAGCTTTTTTGTTGAGTTAAATAATTCCAAGCTATTGCAGCATCTTCATAAACTGTTGCTTCTGTGGGAAACTTTCCTTGACTATTACCGTATCCCCGATAATCAATCATAAAGACTGAAAATCCTAATTGATATAGTTTTGCTACTCGCTCAAGATTGCNTCGCTCCTCCGAGAGAATATCCATAAATAAAAATTTCTTCTGGTGCAAAGCTTTTTTGTTGAGTTAAATAATTCCAAGCTATTGCAGCATCTTCATAAACTGTTGCTTCTGTGGGAAACTTTCCTTGACTATTACCGTATCCCCGATAATCAATCATAAAGACTGAAAATCCTAATTGATATAGTTTTGCTACTCGCTCAAGATTGCAACTTTTTTTCTGAGCAGCCATATTTCCACTGGCGCCATGTAGGAAGAGAATTACTCCTGCATTGGGTTGAGTTTGCGGAATCCACCAACCAGATATTTTTTCTGTTTGGTTGCGAGAAGTTGGTACTGATAACCAAACTTCTTCATAAGGAAGGTTAAAAGTAGCAGGAGTAGCTAAAACCAATGATTTAGGTTCAAATATCAATCGGTTTTGGATTAATCTTAGCAACATAAAACCAGAGATATAAATAGTTGCTAAACCTATTAATGGGAATGTTAAGGAAGTCTGAAAAATAGTCATTATTAGAAGTTGATTTTTTATCTACAACAAAGTGGTATGTATCTAGCTCTATTCGCCAGAATAATATTAATACCGAATATTTACTATATGATTATAGGACTTACGCCAATAAATCCGGTTGCCACGAACAAACCTAGTTTCTGGATTTTGGTGCATAGGTTTTGTGATTATTTTTGTCACCTTATCATTATAATTTTCCTCTATTTGTATATAGATAACAATACTGAACTATGACAGTATTTTTAATGTCATATAGCAATTCTTAAATTTGTAAGATAGACAAGTTTTCGATTTTAGGTAACAGGACATCGGGAAGGAAAAAAAATACTTTACCTGATTATAGTGATAAATTTTTACTACAAATAAATTTTAGGTTTTATACGACTTNTTTAATGTCATATAGCAATTCTTAAATTTGTAAGATAGACAAGTTTTCGATTTTAGGTAACAGGACATCGGGAAGGAAAAAAAATACTTTACCTGATTATAGTGATAAATTTTTACTACAAATAAATTTTAGGTTTTATACGACTTTGAAAACAAGAATGCTGCAAAAAGGTGGCTGTCGGTCAGATATGCTGAAAAATAGATACTTTAATTCATTTTAGATAGTTATCTAATCCCATTTTTGCCTTTTTTAAATCTTTATCCCTTCTTACTTCTTACTTCTTACTTCTTACTTCTTTGATACGGACGTTGCATCCAAGGTTCCTACCATTTGTAACAAACACTTATCACGCTTGGTATTAGGTGGTAGATGGTGCAGTAGTCAGTAAATCTTCATTTTCCCAGCATCGGAAATTAGAGCTTATAAGTAGAGTTCAAGAATTAAGAATTTAGAATTAAGAATTTAGAATTACCTCTCCTTGAAAAGGAGAGGATTGACAAACAGGAAAATTTTTATTTATTATCCCCTTAAAAGGGGAGGCTTTAAACCACAAT
>NZ_LGSU01000169.1 GCF_002260545.1 Hydrocoleum sp. CS-953
GAGTGAAGACTCAATCATTTTTCCTTTTTTCAACATTTACTCCTTCTTCCTTTAACTGATAACTGAAATGACCGTAGGGTTTTTTTCACAGATAATTTCATATTTCTATAGCTTTATTTGAAGGGAGTGAAGACTCAATCATTTTTCCTTTTTTTCAACATTTACTCCTTCTTCCCTTTTCCTTCTTCCCTTTTCCTTCTTCCTTCTGAAATATGCGTCAATCAGTGGCATTGTTAATATTAATGTTAATGATAGTTCTTAGTATTGGTAAAAAAGCTATCACAAACATCAAAACTTCTCAGGTTTCTGAAGAAACTACTCAGATATCTCCAGAAATGTCTCAAGTATCTGAAGAAATTACTCAAATATCTGAAGAAACTACTCAAGTATCTGAAGAAATTACTCAAATAGTTGAAGAAATTACTCAAATAGTTGAAGAAACTACTCAGGTATCTCCAAAAATTACTCAAATAGTTGAAGAAACTGCTAGTTTATGTCGTCTAGTTAATGACGAAACAGGTCTAACTGTTAACAAAAGACCTACTCCTAATTCTCCTAAAGTTGGCACTGTAGATTTTAATCAACAGGTGAAATTAATTGAAGGTTATCGAAATATTCGCGGACCTGCTGGTCGTACCTGGATAGAAATTACTTCTCCTATTTCGGGATTTGTTTCTAGGGGTTTTCCTGGTAATGAAACTAATTTAATAGAATGTTCTGAAGTTGCCGAAAAGACTTCAGGAGAAACTCCCGCAGAATCTTCTAGTCAAAATACTCCTATTGATAATTTACCGACACAAACATCTCCAACTTCTGAGTCTATATCAGAAATAAATGAAAGTTTATGCCGTGAAATTGACAGTAAAAAAGCACCANTTTGTTTCTAGGGGTTTTCCTGGTAATGAAACTAATTTAATAGAATGTTCTGAAGTTGCCGAAAAGACTTCAGGAGAAACTCCCGCAGAATCTTCTAGTCAAAATACTCCTATTGATAATTTACCGACACAAACATCTCCAACTTCTGAGTCTATATCAGAAATAAATGAAAGTTTATGCCGTGAAATTGACAGTAAAAAAGCACCACGAGGTTTAGCAGTCCGGTCGGATGCTTCTAGACGTTCCGAGTATAGAGGAAAAGTACCTGTTGATGGTCAGCTTATTTTAGTAGAAAATTATCGGTTAATTCCTGATAAAAATGGTGAAAAACGTAAGTGGGTGAAAATTAGTTCTCCTTTGCGGGGGTTCGTTTCTGCTGGTAATTTGGTTGAATGTGAGTAATTGTCATCGTAAAATTTCGGTAAGTTAGAAACCACCGTCTTTTAAGCGGTGGATGGAAACGACTCGACGGATTAAAATCCGTCGTCAAAAAAATGTGTTATAATTAAAAAATAATTTAAAAAGTAGGCTCAATGGTCTTTTGGCCGGAGAGAGTAGTGGCAATTGGCACCGCCAAGTGGACTGAGTAGTGTATACGTACGATGGTACGGTACTGGCAATGTGGTTGTTTCGAGCAATGTGGAAATCGTGGTTTTAACCTGATTTACAGCTCCTCAGAAGATTCCACGGGACTTTAGTCCGTGGAGTGTCAAAAAAGTAGGTTGGGTAGAACGAAGTGAAACCCAACTTATATTATTTATCAAAAAGAATGCTATATCTGATTGGGTGGGGGAGTGTGGGAAGTTTAGGGAGTTTAGTGTAGGGACGCCCTTATGCAACGTCGCTACAAAGCAAAATGGATATAGTATCTTGCATTAATCACAACTTAAGCCAAACTAGTATATTAATAGATATAGAGTTCAAAAACTATAACGTTATAGTTTTTCACGCTATATATCTAATCTGTTGCCTAAATCCAAATTAAGATTATGTGTTGGGTTTCGCTACCTCAAACCAATCTACGATCAAAGCTCCTTTCGGCTAGCTAATATGGAATTTGTCAACTCAACCCCTACAATTTTTTTCACTCTGCACGAATTCCTATAATATTTTGGTAGTAGGGGCGAAGAGCGTAATTAGGAACATTCCGGAACGGAAATCGCCCCTACAAGGTTTTGGCTATGAGGCGATCGAGACTTACCCAAAACTACTATATCTAGAGTTCAAAAACTATAACGTTATAGTTTTTCACGCTATATATCTAGTCTGTTGCCTTAGTCCTAATTAATATTATTTGTTGGGTTTCGTTACCTCAACCCAACCTACGACTAAAGCTCCTTTCGGCTAGCTAATATGGGATTTGTCAACCCAAACCCTACAATTTTTTTCACAAATTCTGCACGAATTCCTATAATATTTTGCTAGTAGGGGCGATTTGTGAATCGCCCCTACAGGGTTTTG
>NZ_LGSU01000017.1 GCF_002260545.1 Hydrocoleum sp. CS-953
TCAGGAGAAGTGGGAATTATAGAGGAGACAGGAAGAAGAATAGTAAGAGTGATTTTTCTGCCATAATCTACCCAAAATGCTCACTTTTTCCGCTTGATCAAGCAAAAAGCTGGTACTTTTTCCAGAAGAAAATTGCTCAAACCTTTATAAGTCAATGCTTTGATATTTAATCAGCAAGCCCTAAATAATCAAAAAATATATCTCCAAATCTTTTCTATATTTCAGTAATATTTATATTCTTAGATTATTAATCCTGACTCATCTTTACCACAGATTAATTAAAATGAAGCAATCCGAATTCTATTTTTTAGACTCCTAAATAATCTGTAATTTCTCAGTAGATATTCACATCTTTTAGGCGGATTGCTATAACAGATATTATGTATTTACTCTAGCTAAAATTAATCAGCTATAGTCACGCAACATTTTTTTTATTTCCATGTTATGTAACTCTTCTTGACCAATCATTGTCCGAGCATATTCTTCTAAATATATACTTGCGTTTTCTACAGTTTCTAAGAATTTTTTATATAGTTCTAAAGCTTTAGCTTCATGGTTAAGACTTTCCGTCAAAACATCTTTGACTGAATGTTTATATGTTTCTTCAATTGGAGCTACTTTTAATGTCGGATGACCTTCTAAACCTGTTAATATTTCTCCTGCTTGTTGAGCATGAAGTAAAGATTCATTGGCTTGAGCTTGAAAAAATTGTACAATTGGTATGCGATTAGGTCCTGTCACCATTAAGGAATAGTGAGTATAGCGCACAACACCTGCAAGTTCAAATTCCATAATAGAGTTTAATAACTCTACAGATTTTTGATTGTCAAGTTCTCTCATTTTAGGCTTTTAAGTTTACATTTCTCTGGTTAATTGTAACTTCTGGGTTATATAAATCTGTTTATTGAATATTAATTTAATTTTTCCTTGATTTAAGCTTTATTTAAGAAAAGTAGACATTAACTTTTTCTATAGATAATCTAAATGTAAGAATACTTTGTTCTCAACCCCTGCTAAAATGCTAGTAAGATT
>NZ_LGSU01000170.1 GCF_002260545.1 Hydrocoleum sp. CS-953
CAAAAATCATGGGACATACTTATGTCTTTTGTCAATATAGTGAATAATAATGTTGTCACTATTTTCGATCATAAACTTAATAAAGGTGATCTTATTGGTGCGATTAATCAGTCAACTTATGAAGCAGAACAACTTCAAAATATTGTAGAAAAAGAAGTTGACAAAATGGATAAACTTTTGCAAAAAGCAACAGATATTTTTAATAAAACTCAAAAACGGTTTGCCACATACGAAACAGCAATGGAGTATAGATACAATGAGCAAAGTACGACTTGATACATTATATGACGCTTCTGAAATTAGAGATATTTGGGAGAACAATCAAACAGTACCATGTATTAAAGACCCAAAAGAAGGGTTGATAACTCCGAATATGTATAGAGCTAATAAAGGTTCAAAACCATGTCCCTATTGTGGACAAAAAATGGTGCATGGTAGACAATATTATACTAAGTCTAAAACAGAGGCAATAAGTCGAGGTTATCAATACAAAACAGTTGATGGGAAACCATACATAAATCAAGCTGGTTCATTATACTTTCACCAACATTACGTTACTATTGACCACAAATTGAATAAAGCTCGTTTTCCAGAAAAAATGTTTGATTATGATAACTTAGAAGCAATTTGTTGGCGTTGCAATAATCAAAAAAGTGATAATCTCATGTTTGAATTAGAACACAAACTAGAACATCTTAGATCATTAAAAGAGTCAGTTTTTAGGAGATATCCCAATCCGCATTAATAAAATGTTAATATAGGAATGCAAAATATATTCCTATATTAACATTTAATATTTATTTACCAACATAATATTCCTACAACCTCCAAATTAAAATCCTCCCTCATTTACCCCCACTAACCAAAGTCTAGTAGGGTGCGTTAGGCATTTCTATATAAATATGATTGGTATGTCAAATCTAAAATTATGNATTGCAGCAGGAAATTGTGCGATTATTAAACCTTCGGAAATAGCTGTTAATACATCTGAGGTTGTTGCAGATTTAATTGCTAATACTTTAAAATCTAGCCGAAAAATATTTATTTACCAACATAATATTCCTACAACCTCCAAATTAAAATCCTCCCTCATTTACCCCCACTAACCAAAGTCTAGTAGGGTGCGTTAGGCATTTCTATATAAATATGATTGGTATGTCAAATCTAAAATTATGCCATAACGCACCATTATTCTTTTCCCTTTTTCGGTGCGTTACGCTTCTCTAACCCACCCTACTACTAATAGCAACTAACCAAAGTCTAGTAGGGTGCGTTAGGCATTTCTATATAAATATGATTGGTATGTCAAATCTAAAATTATGCCGTAACGCACCATTATTCTTTTCNAGTCTAGTAGGGTGCGTTAGGCATTTCTATATAAATATGATTGGTATGTCAAATCTAAAATTATGCCGTAACGCACCATTATTCTTTTCCTTTTTTCGGTGCGTTACGCTTCTCTAACCCACCCTACTACTACTCTGACTAAAATTATGCCGTAACGCACCATTATTCTTTTCCCTTTTTCGGTGCGTTACGCTTCTCTAACCCACCCTACTACTACTCAAAGTGCGAATTTAATCCGTACATCCGTGCCAAAATCTGTGTTTACATAGAATCCGGTTATATAGTATATGTTTATAATTCTATAATTAACTTCAATCTCCCTTACTTCCCTACTCCCCTACTCCCCTACTCCCTAATGCACTAGATGAAACGGTCTACTACTAGAGTCTTTTCCTACAACCTCCAAATTAAAATCCGACCTCCTTCACCCCCACTAACCAAAGTCTTACCATCCGGACTAAACTGCACCGGATGATAACCACAAAGACTATCCAATAACTTCCCAGTCTGCAAATTCCATAACTTAACCGTACCGTCTATACTCCCACTAGCAAGAATTTGATTATCCGGACTAATAGCAACAGATAAAACTCCACGAGAATGACCTTTTAAACTATTCAATAACTCACCCGTACAAACATCCCATAATTTAATAGTTTTATCTTCACCTCCACTAACTAAAGTTTGACCATCCGAACTAAAAGCAACAGAATAAACATTGCCAGAATGCCCTCTTAATGTCTTCAGACTTTCACAACAACCTACCTGCCAAATTTTAATAGAACCATCAGCACTACAACTAGCAAAAATGTGATTCTGCGAAGCATTATTTTCTGTAAAAATATTATTTACTTTGCTATAAGTCACACAAAATACTCTATCTAAATGTTTTCGGAGAGATTTTTAAAAAGCTGCTATATCTGCTGCATTACTCAAAACTGTTATGCTGTTGAATGTTATTTCAATGGCTTATTAGTATGCCATATATTTG
>NZ_LGSU01000171.1 GCF_002260545.1 Hydrocoleum sp. CS-953
ACTCCCCACACTCCCCACACTCCTTTGACGCACTACCCTCCCATCTATCGCGCCCAAAAAATTCTACTGACTCCTGACTTCCAGCTAAAAGCTGTTAACCGTTCTTATAAACCAAGATTTCCCATAAAAAAATATAATAGAGTAATTGTCAAAAATTCTCTATGATATTCTGTATGTCCCCTGCTACCCTTTGTGTAAACCCAGGCGTGAATATCTACAGGAAATTTAAGTTTTTTCCCGCTTTTAAGCCTTTTCTCCTAGATAAGTAAAGCTTTCTTCCTTATCCATATTTTATAATACTGATGCTACAGGAGATGATATTAGCTGATAATTCTTGAATTATTTTGAACTAACCATAGAATCACGTTCTGCCAACAGACGACGTAATTCTTTTTGTCGAGTGCTATCTAGTGGAAAGTTCCAGATAAAGATCGCTGCTAAAAGACTAATTGGAATAGGTACAAAAATAAACATATATTTAAGTGCTTCTATTGCTGTGGCAGTATTTTCACCCCCAGGAACAAAACCGATCCAATCTAAAATAGGATAAACTATCCCAACTCCCAAAGCAGAACCAACTTTGTTAGTCATAGTTAACAGAGAATAATAAAGACCTGTGCGTTGTGTTCCTGATTCCAAGTTATCATGATCTGTAAGGTCTGCCATAATTGAGCGCAATAAAAACGCTCCTGCACCAGATTCGATGCCGAAAAGAATATTAAATAAGGTATACAACCATAAGTTTCCTGGTTGAACAAGCAATAGACTGACAAGAATTACACAACCATACATTTTAGCAACACCAAAAGTCCGATGCTTCTCCAACTTATAACTAAGACGCATCCAAAGAGGAATGCCACAAAAACTAGCTACAAAATAGAGTAAGAGCATCAAACTAGACCATTCACCTAGTTGCATAACATAAGTTACAAAAAAAATGTAGATTGAACCAACAATTCCCGGAGCAAGACCAATCATTAAATCTGCTATTAGCACTCGTATTAGCAGTTTATTTTTCAACAGCAGAGAGGTTGACTGCAAGAAACCAAGTTGACAAGATGGTGCCACAGGTCTTTCTTTGACATTACAAACAGCGATCGCTACAGTGATGGGGAGCAATATAATTGTAAACCAACCCATAGCAGCAACTTTAGTTCCACTATCAGCTCTTCCAGTCTGTTCTAGAATAGTCGGAAGTATCAAAACAGCTAACATACCAAATACTAAGGCAAATTCTCGCCAACCTTGAACTCGCGCCCGTTCATAATAATCTGATGATAATTCTGCACCCCAAGACATATGAGAAATACTCAGCAGAGTCCAACCGACATACAACAACAGCATCCAAAACAGAAGATAATTTCCTGTGACTGGTGCTTCCGGCATAAACACTTTGTAAACGCAAATCATTAAAATAGGAACGGATAATATAATCCAATGACGCCGACGACCTAGAGGTGTTGTTACCCTATCGCTGATAACACCAAGAACTGGATCGGTAAAAACATCCCAAAAGCGGGTAATCATAAAAACTGTGCCCACCAGAGAAAGGCCCAGTCCCATTTCTTCTGCATAGAATGGCGGAAGATAAACTAAAAGGGGAAGGCCAAGAGCAGAAAGGGGTATTCCAGGAGAGACAAAGGCTGCAATAGTTTTTTTGGTGAGATTCATCTTGTGTTATTATTTATGGCCTTGGGAGCAAAATATAAAATTATATTTCATTTTAGGCAGATGAATTAAAAATGACACTAAGTTCTATATTTACTTAAGATAAAGAGATTTATGAGGTTATTGTGATGCGATCGCGGTTTTTTATTTTTATAGAACTTGTAAACGAGAGAAAATTAATAACCTAAATCTTGGAGTAGAAAACTTGATTTAGTAGAAGAATTTATAGGAGCAAGGGATGAATTAGGAAGAGCAATAATTATTAAGTTAACACAGAACGATGTGTAATTAATTTTGTTTATGAACTTACAGCAAATTTCAGGTATGTGAGGTACAACGAAATAAAAAGCTTTTTAACACAGGCATCTTACCTGTCACGGTTGTACCCTATACTAATTCACTTTCAAAATCTCACAATAAGCTCAAATTACTATAATTATTCGGCATTGGTGAAATAAGGTATGAAATTCTTATGGTCGTAATATTAATAGTAAGGAAAAAAGCTCTTTTAACTCCTAACTTCTAACTCCTAACTCCTAACTCCTAACTCCTAAAAATCATACAATCATTCACCAACGCCAATTATTCATTATTAATTATTAATTATTAATTTTTTAATATAGCTTATATCCTCTTGCTTAATCAGTTAAAAGAGCTTTTTTCCTTACTA
>NZ_LGSU01000172.1 GCF_002260545.1 Hydrocoleum sp. CS-953
TACTCCCCTACTCCCCTACTATCTTAAATTATAAGCGTTCAATCGGACATGGTATAACCTCCCGACGGGAACTTCAAAAAATCAACTCAACCAAACCAACCCACTCAAAGTCAGAATTATCAATACTAAAGCTACCCAAACAAACTGATTATCTTTTGTATTAACTTTGCTAGGATCGACAACTTCTAACTGAGGAGTTTTTGGCTTTGGTGGAGGCGACTTAACTTGGGAAACTAAACCGCTACCCCTACGATCTTTAGGATCGCTTTCAGATATTGCGCCTAAGTCAGGAATTTTTGTCACCCATTCTGGTCGGGTTCTCAGTACAGGTGCTTCCAGAATAGTTAATATACGTTTTGCTTGTTGCCTGGTTTGTAAATAAGAATGATGAGTGAGTTTTTTACAAAGGGCGGTAGCTTCTTGAACTTTGCCTGCAGCTTGATATGCTGACACTAGCCATATTTGTGTATCTCCTCCTAACCGAGAATTAGGATTAATATTTTCTAGGGCAGTTTCTAAATGCTGTAATGATTTGCTATATTGACCGCGTTCAAAGGCGTGTTTACCAGCTTTATATTCAGTTTCAAATAATTCTAGGTTTTCTGAACTCACGATGTCTATTAATTTTTTTATATATTTTAGATATTTAAGTAATCTAGTTATTAGATTTGTCGCTATTAAAAAAAACGATCGCCTTGTAGGGACGTTGCATGCAACGTCCCTACTTTGTGGTCTACTTACATGAAAACCACTGGTGTAGGATTACGCAAATGCAGAATAGCCCAAGTTGGGAGGGACATCTTGCCAACGGCCTTGACCTACTGCTTGATTTGCTTCTGTGAGACTAATATCTCCAGTGTATAAGGCACGACCAACAATTGCACTGTCAACGCCAATGGGTTCTAATGCTAATAAGCTTAACAGATCCGTAATTGAACTCACACCACCAGAAGCAATCACTGGAATATTGACCGCAGTAGCTAACTCCCTTAAGGCTTCTATATTAGGTCCTTTGAGAGTACCATCTCGGTGAATATCAGTGTAGACGATCGCTGCAACTTTAAATTTGGCCATTTGACGCGCTAGGTCAGTTGCTAATACTTCTGAAGTTTCTAACCAACCTTTAGTGGCGACCTTACCATCTCTGGCATCAATACCAACAATAATTTGATCGGGAAACTCTTGGCAAAGGTTGGAAACTAACTGAGGTCGCTCTAAGGCAACAGTACCTAAAATAGCCTGCTGCACTCCAAGAGCAAGCACACTTGCAACTGCGGAATAGTTCCGTAACCCACCACCTACTTGTACTGGTACATCTACTGCTTTGACTATCGCTTCAATGGTCTTTTGATTAACTGGTTGTCCTNCCTAAAATAGCCTGCTGCACTCCAAGAGCAAGCACACTTGCAACTGCGGAATAGTTCCGTAACCCACCACCTACTTGTACTGGTACATCTACTGCTTTGACTATCGCTTCAATGGTCTTTTGATTAACTGGTTGTCCTGCTTTTGCTCCGTCTAAATCTACTAAATGTAGCTTAGTTGCTCCTTCTTCTACCCACCTTTTTGCTACATCAACTGGGTTATCGTTAAAAACTTCCGTTCGCTCATAATCTCCTTGATACAACCTTACACAACGTCCACCTAATATGTCGATCGCGGGAATTATATTCATACACTTTATATTTTGTATTCAAAACTACTGTTTTTGTTAACAGTTGCACCCACTGTTAACATGATACATAATCGAACTAGAAAGTCCTGACCATAGAGGAGTTTTTACTCCTGCTAACCTCAGAGCTTCTGCAGTCCAATCATTACAAGCTCTTAAAATTGAATAAGTATCTTTTGCTGCATAAAAACCGACTCTATAATTAGGGTCTATGGTCAGACTTCTTCTATTACCTTGGGCATCAAACTGGAAAGAATCATTGATAAATTCCATTAACCTATGGTAATTAGATTGAGTAATTATAGCACACTTAATTTCATATTGTTGAGGAATATTTTGATAAGCTAATACCCTCATTGCAGAAGGTGTTGGCAGGAATAGGGCCTGAAAACTTGTTACAATTGGTAATAATGTCCCAGTATAAGTTTCTAGAAAATAAGCTCTATCACCAAAGCCAAAAGCTAGATAATTTATTGGAGCTGATGGATTAGCTATTAATTTTAAGTTTAAATTTTCTTGCCAGTCCCAAATTTTAGTCTTGACTGGAACTAGAATATCTGTATGAATACCTGTATTATAAATGTATATCGGTATACCCTTATTTAATAAGTTCAAATCACAAGAATTATTATCCCAATTTCTAGGAGTAAAGTAACCAATATTTAAGC
>NZ_LGSU01000173.1 GCF_002260545.1 Hydrocoleum sp. CS-953
TCTATAAAAGAATAAAAACAACTGTACTGGATTAATTTGATAAATGCTATAATCTAGACTGCAAACATCAAAATATAAGTTATTAAGGAAAACTCTAATGAGTACAAATCCAGAAAACTTTAGTAGTAACATTTCCCGCAGAAAAATACTAAATTATGGCAAATTTGCTCTAGCAACAGGAGCAACAACTTTAGCTGTTAGCTGTCAAAAATAAAATGTTCAGCAACCAGAATAAACACCAACAATACCTGCCAAAATTCAAGTTTCTCCAGAAATGTCTCCAGATGAAATTTTGGAAATATTAATGGCAGGAAATAAAATATTTGTGGAAAATAAACGTACAAATTATAATACAAGTATTGCCAGATTAACAGAAGTTGCTACTGGTCAAAAACCCTTTGCTAGTATTGTTTATTGTGCAGATTATCGTGTACCTGTTGAGATAATTTTTGATAGAGGTTTAGGAGGTTTATTTGTTCTTAGAGACGCTGGAAATATTGCTAATACCGAAGAAATTGGTAGTATAGAATTTGGCACTTTGGTGTTAGGTTCAAAAGTGTTATATCATGTCCGGATAATTAGTTATAAAAAAACTTTCTTCTTCTTCCTTCTTCCTTCTTCCTTCTTTTATTCTGACTCCTGACTCGTCCCCAGTTATTTATTTATCACTGTTCAACCGGACATGATATTAATGGTATTAGGATATGAAAATTGTGGGGCAGTCAAAGCAGCAATGGCTGGAAAACCTGTTCCTGGTCAAATTGGTAGTATAATTGCTGCAATTAAACCTGCTGTAGAAGGTGCTAAAGGTAAACCTGGAAACCCTGTAGAAAATGCTGTGAAAGCTAATGTATTTCAACAAATAAAAATCCTAAATTCTTCTCCAGTAATTAGCCAGTTAGTGCAAGAAAATAAATTAAAAGTTGTGGGTGGTTATTATGATTTAGACGAGGGAAAAGTTTATTTAATAAGTTAAAAAAGGGTAAGTATTTCCTGCGGAATACGGAGCTAACAGCTATGACCAGTCAGCTCTTAGCAATAATATCCCATCCTTAAGGATGGGTTTAATTAACATCCTCCCGACGTTACACTCATATCATGTCCGTTGGTATCGTTTGTGTAAAAGTTAGGGAAATATCTACCTTACGTCAGGTTTTTTCTTCTCTTGCAACTTCTTTTTTCTTCCTTATCTTCTCTATACAATAACGATGCTACCGGACATGATATTACTTGACAAAATGGAAAAATTCTAAGAGGTTATTATGACCAGAAAAAATCTCAAAAACCCATTCATAAGCCTCTAAAAACTAACTAACCAATTGCCAGAAACATATCTGGGTGCAGATACACATAAACCAAAAAAACTATACCATCAAGGATAAAAGCTCAACTGGGGCAACCCTAAAGTTTCTTCCCAACCCATCATCAAGTTCATACACTGAACTCCTTGTCCAGCTTGACCTTTGATCAGATTATCAATAACTGACATGATAATAACTCTATCCGTCCGGTGATCGACTTCAATACCAAGATAACAGAGATTAGTGCCACAAACCCATTTAGTCTGAGGATAAGTGCCACTGGGTAATATTTTCACCCAAGGACAATTACGATAAAAAGCATTATAAATAGTCAATAAGTCTTCTCGTACTAACCCTGGATCTCGGAGGGTACCGTAGACTGTCGCTAATATCCCCCGTACCATTGGCATAAGATGGGGAGTAAATTGGACTTTCACATCATAACCAGCTAAGTTACTACAAATTTGTTCAATTTCTGGGGTGTGTCGGTGACTAGCTACTCCATAAGCACCAATAGAATTATCAGCTTCAGCTAGTAAAAGATTAATAGCTGCTTTTCGTCCACCTCCCGATGTACCTGACTTAGCATCAATAATTGCAGTTTCTGGTACTATCAAACCCTGTTTAAATAGTGGAGCAAGTGCTAAGAGACTAGCAGTAACATAGCAACCAGGACAACCGATAAGTTGAGCATTGGCTATGCGATCGCGATACAATTCTGGTAAACCATAGACAGCAGTAGCAGCTATATTTTTGTCCGTCCGTTCCCCACCATACCAAGATTGATAAGTCTCAAGATTAGCAAACCGATAGTCAGCAGATAGGTCTAATACTTTACATCCTTTTTCTAATAAAGTAGGTGCCATTTTCCAGGCTAAACCATTGGGTAGGGAAAGGAAAACTACTTGACATTTACTGGCAATTTTGTCCAACTCAATTGGCTCTACTATTAAGTCTACAGAATCTTCCAAGTGAGGGTAAATTGAGGAAAAAGGTTTTCCTGCGCTGCTGTCTCCTCCCAAGTACACAACTTCAACTT
>NZ_LGSU01000174.1 GCF_002260545.1 Hydrocoleum sp. CS-953
TTTTCTCGGCAAAAATTAGTAGGTAAGCAAAATATTTCATCTGCCACAACTATATAGATAAGGTTCGACTCCCGCCGACAGATATCAGAATCGAAATTTCTACTTCTGCCAGAATTTTCTCTCAGAGCAGAGAAGATTTTCTCGGCAAAAATTAGTAGGTAAGCAAAATATTTCATCTGCCACAACTATATAGATAAGGTTCGACTCCCGCCGACAGATATGAGAATCGAAAATTTCTTTTCTACTTCTAACTTAATTTTCTCTATTTTCATCAAAACATTGGGTGATCCCAAAACCAAAAGCACGATTTTTTATTAAGTTTGGTTGTAATTCTGTGGCAAGTTTAAGTCCTGCTTTTCTGCCAATATTTGTTTCAAATACTGAAGAAAAAACTGCATCAATAGAATGATTTTTGCAAAAGTTGTGAAGTTCTCTTCGCGAACCAAAAATAGCAGGTTTAATCACAAATATTTCGCGCCAACCCTGTTGATAATATTGCTGCATTTTTCTGAGGTTTGCAACAGATTCATCTAAAGCAATAGAGGTAGAGTAGGAATTACTTAATTCCAACATTTCCGGAAATTTATCAACAGATAAAGGTTGTTCAATAAATTCAATTATCTTGAGATTTTCGCAAATTTCTAACCATTGCTTTGCCTCCTCAAAAATTAATCCACCATTAGCATCTAATCTCAGATTTATTTCAGTAGGCAGTTCTTTAACTAACTGCTGAAATATTTCTAGTTCTGTTTTAATTTTATCAACTCCAATTTTCCATTTGAAAGTTCGATATCCCTCTTGCCAAAGTTGCTGCCAAATTTCTAAAGCTGCTTCTCCTCCTGGCAATAAAGCACTGTAAAAATTCTTGCTCAATTCTTCCTTTTCCTCTACTTGTACTTGTTGAAAATTTTCCCAGGCTGACTCAAAGCCAAATTTACAACTAGGTAAATTATCGGGAATAGAAAAAATAGTTTCTTTTGTTATTTCTTTTGGCAACTGGTGACAAAAATCTAAAGCTTCCGACAAAGTTTCCGACCCAAACCAACTTAAAGGTGCAATTTCACCTAAACCTATTTTTCCAGTTTTACTGGTTAGTTGTAGAATAATTCCTTTTCTAACATCCCAGATACCATGACTCGTTTTGAGAGGTTGTTTGAAGTTACGTTTGTAGAGTGAAAATTGTAATTTGTAGTGCATGATTTGTATTGGAGCATTTTTTGAGAATATTTTTTTTGACAAAACTCACCACCCTACCTCTTGGATTAATAGTAAGATGAGATTTGCAGGTGAGAGAGAGAAATAAATGAGGAAAAAATCCTTTAATATTATTGACCAAACCAATAATATTGGTGTAATCTTTGCTTACTTCCTAACTACCTATTAAACCAGGGCTATTTGGTTCTAATTTCTGACTTTTTGTACATTAACGAAAATATGGCTTTTCAAGGATTGAAGGTTATATCAACTAATCTCTCAATCGTCACTTGATTCTAGAATGAAATAGCCCTACTATTAAACAAAGCTTTCAAGACTGATGGAGCCGGAATAGGTTTATACTTTCTTCTCTGTTCCTTTTATCAAAAAATTTATTATACTTTCAACCCATTCTCTAGAATTTTCACAGTGAATATTATGACCAGATTCAGGAATTATTTTCACTTTAGCAAACTGACATAATTCTTCCATTTCAGTGTTAATAGATTGAAATTTCTCATCATACTCTCCCACCATTAATAATGTAGGAATCTGATGATTTGATAATTTATCCCAAAGTGAAGGTTGATTACCTATTCCCAAATTTTGGAGAGATTTTGCTAAATCCAATGGATTATTTTCCAACCGCCTTCCTCTGACCTTTTCAAAATTATCATGTTGTCTCAAAGATTCAAACAATGGTTGATTATACCAGTTAAATAAAAACTTTTGAAAATTGCTATTTTCCAACTTATCAGCTAATTTTAAATCTGACTCATAACGAAGCGATCGCTCTACTTTAGTCTTTAGCCCTGGAGATGCTGATTCTAATATTATTTTTTCAAACCGATTCGGACAATTTATCGCCAGATATAATGCCAATCTACCACCCATTGAATAGCCAAATAAATAACATTTTTCAATCTTTAAATCATCTAATAAATCAATCAATGCTTTAGCAGTATTTGGCATATTGTAATATTCTTCACTGCCAAAAACTCTAGTTTTTCCATGCCCAGGTAAGTCAACTGTTAGACAACAAAATTTTTCAGATAACTGAGGAATAATTTCTATAAAATCATCACTATTCCCCATAAACCCATGTAGTAATAAAATAACCTGTTTATTCCTTTTTTCAGTTAAAGAG
>NZ_LGSU01000175.1:0-1890 GCF_002260545.1 Hydrocoleum sp. CS-953
CATATCCACTTTGATTGTTAATTCTCAAACTTACAGATTACCCGATATTATTTCAAATATTTCTCCACAATCAAAAATACTTGATACTAATACCTCAGTAGCAGAATTTAGTCAATCAGCTACAATAACTATATCTACTCCCAAAAGTAGACAAAATTCCACAGTTAAACCCAATAATAATCAGGTTAATTTATCAGAAGTTTCTGAATTTATTTTATCGTCAATTAAATCTCCTATAAATCCTGATACTAGAATCACTATTAAGGCAGTAGGTGATATTATTCCAGGTACTAATTATCCGAAAAATAAATTACACCCAAAAAAACAAGACCTATTTGCATCAGTCAAACCACTTCTGCAAGATGCCGATATTGTATTTGGTAATTTTGAAAGTACCTTAACAAGTTACCCAAGAAGTCGCAAAAGAATGGGTAGTGGTCGAGTATTTGCTTTTAGAACACCACCAGATTATAGATATTTATTGAA
Organism: Hydrocoleum sp. CS-953; assembly: GCF_002260545.1. GTDB lineage: Bacteria > Cyanobacteriota > Cyanobacteriia > Cyanobacteriales > Microcoleaceae > Trichodesmium. Next base: position 487 of record NZ_LGSU01000175.1, read on the forward strand.
AGATGCTGGTTTTAATGTATTGAGTGTGGCAAATAATCATTCTTTCGATTTCTTCAAGCAAGGTTTTGAGGATACAATTACCAATATTCAAAGTTTAGGAATGCAGGCAGTTGGTAAAAAAGGAGAAATTGTTTATCGGAAAGTTAAAGGAATTAATATAGCGTTTATTGCTTTTAGTAATTATAGTTATCATAATTCTATGCTTGACCTAGATGCTGCTAAGAAACTTGTGGAAGAAGCAGATGAAAAGGCAGATATTGTTGTTATTTCTGTTCATGCAGGTGCAGAGGGAACTAGAGCTTTAAGAGTCAAGAATAAAACGGAATATTTCTTTGGTGAAAATCGAGGAAATAAGGTTTTATTTGCTCATAAGTTAATAGATGAAGGTGCAGATTTGATTTTAGGTCACGGTCCTCATGTACCTAGAGCAATGGAAATTTATCAAGGAAAATTAATTGCTTATTCTTTGGGAAATTTTATGGGTTATCGTACATTGTCTAGTAAAGGAAAGTTGGGATATTCTTTGGTTTTAGAGTTAGATGTTAATCCTAGAGGAGATTTTGTTTCTGGGAAAATTTTACCTGTTCATTTGAATAGTAAGGGTATTCCTTATCCTGATAAACTTGGTCGAAGTATTAAGTTAATTAGGGAGTTAACAAAGAAAGATTTTCCGAAGACAATGTTAGAAATTGATGCTGAAGGGAAATTAGAAGTTAAAAGTTAAAAAAGAATCTGCTTTAGATGTTGTTGTGGAGTCTTTTCTAATTTTTTTGGAAAAACTTATCGGGGAATTTCCAAAAGTTTTTGTTGGAGAGTAGAAAGATTCAATTCTGACGGTGGTATTAAATTTCTTCTATTTGTGATTGAGCTTCTATTGTTCTATACGCAATAGGGAATTTTGCTTCAAAGAAACAAGGTTTCGTGGCGATTGAATCAAATTTTTATTTTTGATTTCTCTTTATTGCTCTATACACAATAAAAGTTTTTGCCTAGTATTTTCTGATTTCTGGGAAAATTTGTCACAGGGGTGGAAAAGGTCGCGCCGAACCTACTATCAAATTTCTATTTTTGATTTGTCTCTATTGCGCAATACGCAATAGAAGTTTTTACCTACCATTTTCTGATTTCTGGGGAAAATTTTGTCGGAGGTAGTCGGTAGGGGTTTGGTCTCCAAACACTTTTCTATTTCTGATTTGTCTCTATTGCGTATTGCGCAATAGAAGTTTTTACCTACCATTTTCTGATTTCTGGGGAAAATTTTGTCGGAGGTAGTCCGTAGGGGTTTGGTCTCCAAACACTTTTCTATTTCTGATTTGTCTTTATTGCGCAATACGCAATAGAAGTTTTTACCTACCATTTTCTGATTTCTGGGGAAAATTTTGTCGGAGGTAGTCGGTAGGGGTT
>NZ_LGSU01000175.1:1900-2342 GCF_002260545.1 Hydrocoleum sp. CS-953
CAATACGCAATAGAAGTTTTTACCTACCATTTTCCGATTTCTGGGGAAAATTTTGTCGGAGGTAGTCCGTAGTGGTTTGGTCTCCAAACACTTTTCTATTTCTGATTTGTCTCTATTGCACAATACGCAATAAAAGTTTTTACCTACCATTTTCTGATTTCTGGGGAAATTTTGTCGGAGGTAGTCCGTAGGGGTTTGGTCTCCAAACACTTTTCTATTTCTGATTTGTCTCTATTGCACAATAGTCAGAAAACTGCTCACCCCCCTCCGGTTCCCAGGCGCTTCAGAAAATGCAAATAAGATTTCCCTCTATTCCCCAATAGTCAGAAAACTGCTCACCCCCCTCCGGTTCTTATGCGCTTCAGAAAATGCAACTATTATTTGTCTCTATTCCCTAATAGTCAGAAAACTGCTCACCCCCCTCCGGTTGGCATGAGCTTCA
>NZ_LGSU01000176.1 GCF_002260545.1 Hydrocoleum sp. CS-953
ATTTTTTTGCTTTTGTTTCAATTTTTTAACTAAATAGAGCTGCGAATCAAGTCTTATACTAAATCTGATTTATAGAGTATCCTTTGATCCAGATGCAGAAATAGACTGTAGGATACCTACGGAGAGGACTTAACGTTAATATAGTATCAAATATCTTGATCTTTAGTAACCAGATTTTGTATCAACTGTTGCCTCTTACCTCTCCTCACCAAAAAACTTTTCAGCAGACCCTAAAAAGTTCTGCTTAAAGCAGAAAAAATAGACTAATTTAGTGTATAATAGTTTCTAATTTCGTTATAGTTTTTCCAACGCAAAATGAATGGGCACCATTCCTGTGGAAAAGAAGACCAAAGCAAAGCTGCAATAGATAAAGATATTTTTTGGGATTTAATTCCCTGCTGCGGTTATGGGATAAATGACTTTAAGAAATAAGTATTTTCAGTCTTTTCTCAAAAGTTACCAGTTGCAGAAAAATATTCACTACCCTCCTCGCACTCTTAGTAGTTATTTAGTAGATTACTTCAGTTTCAATTGCCTACTGTACTAACTNGAAGACCAAAGCAAAGCTGCAATAGATAAAGATATTTTTTGGGATTTAATTCCCTGCTGCGGTTATGGGATAAATGACTTTAAGAAATAAGTATTTTCAGTCTTTTCTCAAAAGTTACCAGTTGCAGAAAAATATTCACTACCCTCCTCGCACTCTTAGTAGTTATTTAGTAGATTACTTCAGTTTCAATTGCCTACTGTACTAACTACCCACACTCTATATAATATTATCGCTGTGCAAAATTATAGTTACTTTTATGATAGCTGCCGTCGTTAGTACAAAAATTACAAATAGTCAGGAAACTTTGATAATTCAAAGACCAAATAATGGTCTATCTCTCAAAGGTAATATTTCAATTCCTGGAGATAAATCAATTTCTCATCGCGCTCTGATGCTAGGAGCGATAGCTCAAGGGCAAACTAATATTCAAGGTTTACTTCTAGGAGAAGATCCCCGCAGCACTGCTAGATGTTTTTCACTTCTAGGCGCTAATATTTCCCAGCTCAATACAGAGTTAGTCGAAGTTCATGGCGTGGGGGTAGATAATCTGAAAGAACCATCTCGTGTTTTAGACTGTGGTAATTCTGGGACTACAATGCGACTAATGTTAGGTATTTTGGCATCCCATCCCGAACATTTCTTTGCTGTTACAGGAGATAGCTCCTTAGTACAACGCCCAATGTCCCGTGTTATTCAGCCACTCACACAAATGGGCGCTCAAATTTGGGGTAGAAAAGGGAACAGCTTGGCCCCTCTGGCCATTCAGGGACAAAAGTTACGACCAATCCATTATCATTCTCCCATTGCTTCAGCACAGGTGAAATCTTGTATTTTATTTGCTGGTTTAATGGCAGAGGGAAAAACTACGGTAACTGAACCTGCTCTGTCGCGAGACCATAGTGAAAGAATGTTAAAAGCTTTTGGAGCGGAAATTCAAGTTGACCCAGAAACAAATAGTGTGACGGTGACAGGTCCAGCTAAACTTAAAGGCCAAGATGTGGTTGTGCCTGGTGATATTAGTTCCGCAGCTTTTTGGTTAGTAGCAGCAGCTATTGTACCTGGGTCAGAACTGGTAATTGAAAATGTTGGTGTTAATCCTACCCGTACAGGTATCTTGGAAGTATTGGAAAAAATGGAGGCTAATATTATACAGGAAAATCAGCGAGTTGTGGCAGGAGAACCTGTAGCAGATTTACGGGTACGTTATAGTCCATTGAAAGCTTGTGAAATTTCTGGTTCTATAATTCCCAGATTAATTGATGAAATTCCGATTTTAGCTGTAGCTGCGATGTTTGCTGAAGGGACAACAGTCATTCGAGATGCTGCTGAGTTGCGCGTTAAAGAGAGCGATCGCCTAGCAGTTATGGCCACTCAACTCCAAAAACTGGGGGCCAGAGTTACAGAACTACCTGATGGTTTGGAAATTACTGGTGGTATTTCTATAACTGGTACCGATGTTGAAAGTGATGGGGATCATCGAATAGCTATGAGTTTAGCGATCGCTGCATTGAATGCTACTGGAACTACCAACATTCATCAGGCTGAAGCTGCCAGTATTTCTTACCCAAATTTTGCCAAGACTCTACAACAAATCTGTACTTAAGAATCCTCAATTGAGATTTGAGAACAGGAGTTACGGCAAGGTACTATATATAGAGTGTAAAAACTATAAAGTTCGAGTTTATGGCGCTATATACATTGTCTGGTGGGTGAGTCCTAGAGAATTCTGAATCCTCAATTGAGATTTGAGAACAGGATTTACGGCAAGGTACTATATATAGAGTGTAAAAACT
>NZ_LGSU01000177.1:0-825 GCF_002260545.1 Hydrocoleum sp. CS-953
GTAAGGGAGTAGGGGAGCGGGGGAATAATTTTTTTTCTCTTGTTTGCCTAAAATACTAACTTTTTTAGCGTTTGAGACTGAAAGTCTGATACTTTTTTTTAATCCAAAAAGGCAGTTGCCTTTATTGTTAATGGTTTAAGAGTTAATCAGTAGAGCAAGACATAAAAAAAAATTGGCAGTAACTGTAAAAATTTTTGATTTGTGTGTTATATTAAAATTATGCGGATGTGGCGGAATTGGTAGACGCGCTAGATTTAGGTTCTAGTTTCTTCGGAAGTGGGGGTTCAAGTCCCTTCATCCGCATTATAATTCAAAAGTCAAAAGTAAGAATTTTTAAGTTAAAAGCTAATGTACTGTTTTAGCTGTGTCAGTCCAAATTAGACTTCAAAAGTCAAAAGTCAAAAGTTAAAAGTAAGAATTTTCGGTGGTGGTGCATTGTAATGGTAGTGCATTGTAATGATTATTGTAATGATTTTTGTTATAAGACACCGTAGTGGGAGCATCTTGCTCCCATACTATTCTATTTACCATTACTATGCAGGACTACCTTATTGCGACCTACGCAATAATAATTTCATTTTCTGAAGCTCATCGGACGTGGAGATGGGTAGTGCAATTTTCTGACTATTACTTATAGAGCAATAATAATTTCATTTCCTGAAGCTCATCGGACGTGGAGATGGGTAGTGCAATTTTTCTACTATTGCGTATAGAGCAATAATAATTTCATTTCCTGAAGCGCATCCGACGTGGAGATGGGTAGTGCAATTTTCTGACTATTACTTATAGAGCAATAATAATTTCATTTTCTGAAGCTCATCCGAC
>NZ_LGSU01000177.1:835-2343 GCF_002260545.1 Hydrocoleum sp. CS-953
GCATCGGACGTGGAGATGGGTAGTGCAATTTTTCTACTATTGCGTATAGAGCAATAGTTAATTCATTTTCTAAAGCGCATCGGACGTGGAGATGGGTAGTGCAATTTTTCTACTATTGCGTATAGAGCAATAGTTAATTCATTTTCTAAAGCGTAATTGAATGTTTTTTCCCACACTTTACAAACTAACACCCAAGGATATGTAGCATTCTATCCTTGGTGCAAGATTTCTTAGCAGTCAAGATTTGAAAAGACAGTCACGGCTAAGATACTGTTAGTGGTACTCCATTATCAGTAGGTTTCAACTTCAACAAAAAAGGAACAGCCTTTTTCACCCAAGACTCAACAGGGGTAAAAGACTTTGCATCCTCTCCAAAACAAATATCTAACATATCAGTATAAATAATTCCTGGGTTAAGAGGAATAGCAGCCATTCCTGAAGGTAACTCCTGAGCTAAAGCACGAGTCAAACCTTCTATCGCCCACTTAGAAGCACAATATGGTCCTACTTCTGGAGAAGTCGAACGTCCCCACCCAGAACTAAAATTAACAATAATACCATTTCCCTTAGAAATCATAGCTGGCACAAAATGACGTATCACATTTGCCACACCCTTAATATTAATATCAATTAATTGGGAAAATTCCTGACTATCAACTTTCCAAAGAGGTGCTAGTTGATTAATTATGGCTGCATTATTGATTAATAAATCTGGCGGTGAATAATTAGTTAGTGTTTTACTCGCCCAGTCTTTTACAGAATTTTCATCTGCTACATTCACACAACTAAACTGATGTGGATTAGGATATTGATTAGTTAAATTTTCGACAGTAGATTTAGAACGAGCGCAACCTATAATAGTATGACCTAAGTTAATAAATTCATCAGTCATGGCTCTACCTAAACCCCGACTTACTCCTGTAATTACAATTAGCTTTTTCATGTTAAATAAATAGATATAGCAACCCTATTTAAGTTGTAACATTTTGGTGGTAGTTAGGAATCAGGATTCAGGAGTCAGGAGTCATAGTTTTTAGGATTTCCAGCTCAAATTAACTATTATAAAAATTGTCACAATATAAGGGCGAATTGCTATATTAAATAAATTGCATTTTCCCTGGCAGGAAGATTGATAACTCTTGTATTCTAGCTAATTTATTTGACTTTGAGTTTAACAAGATATCTATTAAGTAGTCGTAGCAAATAAATTTCACCATTTTTCAAAGCAAGATATAGCAATCAGGAATGAGATGTGAGAAAAAACTGTAGGGGTTTGGTCTCGTTTACCCTAGATAAGATGGGGTTTGTCAAGCAAGCCCCGTTAGATAAAATATTACAAATTCTCACAAATCACAACTGATTGCTATAGAAAGGTTCATTAATGGATAATGGATAATTACCTGAATAAAATTCGTAACGGAATTGAATATCAGGAAATATTCTCGGACTTTTTTGACTCTGAAATAGAAGGCTTTATTGCTTGATTTTTTGGTAAGAGATATTTTACT
>NZ_LGSU01000178.1 GCF_002260545.1 Hydrocoleum sp. CS-953
GGGGAGTAGTAATTTTTTTGCTATACTCAGCAGCGAAAATACTAACTTTTTGATTTTTCGGGAACCGTGCATTAAGAGCTGAAACAGGCGTACTTTTTACCGACCTAAAAAGGCTAAAACCTGTTATCTGTAAATACTTTGAGATTTAATCTGCAAGCAGGCTTAATGCTAGAGAAGCTGTAATTTAGTGCCAAGCTCAACCAAAACCCTTGCCAAACAAAGCTTGTATAACTAAGTTGTTAATTGCTTGTTAGCTACCACTCATTGTATTTTTCAGGTTTTAATTTCATGTTTACCAATAAGCATGAAAAACCATATAATTCATGCCAGGCAAGCTTTTTTTAGATTTTGAGAGTTTTACTGAAATCAGTTAGCAACTACAAGTTGGCACTAAAAATCAGCTTCTCTAGTTTTAGCCCTCATTGGGGTCTATTCCCAAATCCTCACAAACTCCTATCAAGATTTCCTTTGCAGTACCCGGTGCCAGAGTTGCCACAGGAAGTCTTTCAGATTTTAGAGATTGAGCGATCGCTTCACAGAGATTTGATTTACCTGAGCTTGCCTCCCCAGTTATGTATAAAGATTGCCCTTTTTTCAATAAACCAACTATTTTTTCCTTTAAGTGACTTCTTGGATGAATAGAATTAGAATTATTGTTTCCTCCTGATACTTTCGGAGCTAATCCATTTCTGGTCAAAATTGAGCTGTTTATCATTCTATTGTGAGCCTTATAAGCATTTTTGCTTAATCTAACACAGACTCAAAAAAAGGCTGCAATTTTGTTATTAATGTTTTCTTAATAATATGCTGAGGGCGTATTGGCAACCAATTGGTCACAATATGCTGATTACCAGAAAATATGGAAAATATGGAAGTGTAAAAAATTTTTCTAATTTTGATTTATCAGGCTTCTTTTAATTAAACTCTTCGTAATTTGTCAAAAAATAGTTCAAGCATAGGCTAATTTTTAGGGCTTAATAGCCCTTTTTTTTGTGCCAAATTTTCTATTTCAGCAAACACTTGTTACTTTTTTTACTTTTTGTGATTATGATTTACCTGAGCTTACTTGTCCACTTATAAATAAAGATTTTTTTAATAATTTGACTATTTTTTTTAAGCAATATTTCCTTGAGAAAGGCAAAATAAAGACAATCTTTGTCTTGTCTTTATTTTAGCAATTTGATTATTTTTTTTAAGCTATTTGTCGTAGTTTATTTCGTTGACAAAATAAACTGCATAGCTAATAATACTTAATAATTATTACTTAGCTATTCGGTGATAGTTAATTAAAATTACACAGATAAGCACAGAAATACACAAACACAAAATGGCTAATATAGTTGGTACAAACGGAAACAATTTTCTTAGGGGAACTAACCGTAGCGACAATATCAGGGGTTTGNCTTAGCTATTCGGTGATAGTTAATTAAAATTACACAGATAAGCACAGAAATACACAAACACAAAATGGCTAATATAGTTGGTACAAACGGAAACAATTTTCTTAGGGGAACTAACCGTAGCGACAATATCAGGGGTTTGGGTGGCAATGACCGTCTTTTAGGCCGTAGGGGCAATGACAGACTTTCCGGTGGTACTGGCAAGGACACCCTTTCTGGTGATGCTGGCAATGACACCCTTAACGGTGGTACTGGTAATGACACTCTTAACGGTGACCGTGGTAATGACAGGCTTAACGGCGGTTTTGGCAATGACAGACTTTCCGGTGGTANTAATGACACTCTTAACGGTGACCGTGGTAATGACAGGCTTAACGGCGGTTTTGGCAATGACAGACTTTCCGGTGGTACTGGCAAGGACACCCTTTCCGGCGGTACTGGCAAGGACACCCTTTCCGGCGGTACTGGCAATGACATTCTTAACGGTGGCAGGGGTGATGACATCCTTAACGGTGGCAGGGGTGATGACATCCTTAACGGTGGCAGGGGTGATGACATCCTTAGAGGTGGCTTCGGCAAAGATATTTTTAGACTTTCCCGTGGACATGGGACTGATATCATTTTAGATTTTAGGGCACAAAACGAGAAGATAGACTTAGTTGGTTTATCGAGTGATGACTTAAATCTTGTTGCAAGTGGTAACAACACATTATTAAAAGTTATTGGCACTGGAGAGGTGCTAGCCCAACTTAATAATGTAAGCGTAGCAGATTTGGATTCATCAAATTTCATTTGATTAAATTTTTAATAGTTTGTCAAGAAATAGTCCAAGCGTAAATTAATTTTCAGGGTTTAATAACCGTTCCAATAAATCTGGACATATCTACCAATAAGTAGTCATATCTAGACAAATTCATTCTTAGTCCATAATTTCAGAACTAAAGG
>NZ_LGSU01000179.1 GCF_002260545.1 Hydrocoleum sp. CS-953
TCTGAGAGATTTATGGTAGAGGGGTAGGAATTTTTGCCAAAGATGTCTATGAGAAAAATCTACAAGTCAAATATTATNAGAGAAAATATCTGAGAGATTTATGGTAGAGGGGTAGGAATTTTTGCCAAAGATGTTTATGAGAAAAATGCACAAGTCGAATTTTTTGGGAAAATCAGAATTTCGACTCAGACTTGAGAAAAAGGTGGAAAATTTTCCTTGGGGATAGACATTTAATGAGTCTGTTTTTCCTTTATGGAAAATCGTGGCAAAATATAATTATGCACAAAATTTTTATAGGTTAGTCAGATGGGAAAATTTAGTATTAGAGAACATTCAGGGTTTATCTTTGAAGATGGATTTAATGTAGGAATTATTAATCTGCTTCAAGCATATAATATTCCGGGAAAATATGATATTTATCTACCTTTTTTACAGAGGTTAAAACTGAAAAATTTAGCAGAGGCGATCGCTGATGATATTGGTATTGTTTCACCTAGACAAAGAGATGAAGTTTATGACTGGATGTTTCACATATTTGCTACAGGTTTTGTCAAAGCAAATATTTTGGTTGATAACTGGTTGCGTCACATTGGGTGGGGAAAATATAAACCAGCGTCTAAAAGTAAACCGGAAAGATGGGAAGCAAGAAATGTGACTGTTGAATATTTCCAATGTTGTTTTTGGGGTGATAATACTATTAAGCAAATAAGTAAGAGTGAAAATGGAGTTAACTACTCTCTTAATATTCCTGCAAAACAACTGGGGATAACACCAAACCCCGCAAAATATAAAGACACGGGAAAATTTTTAAACTCAGACTGTATTTTACTGCTGAAACAAAAAGATAGTCGTACCCAAGAAGATAGATATGCTTTATTTGTTGCCGACTTATCAATTTTTGTGCTGAAAGAATTAATTGATATTAAACCTCTCAGAAATTATGAAACTATTGAGAAAATTATTTCTAAAGAGTACAACTACCGTCGGGGTAAAAGTATTTTTTCTCAGGTAGGAGTCGATATCGGAAACAAGGAAAATTTACTAGAGAATAAATATGGAGATTATCTCCTCAGTTTACTTCCAAAATTTGATGAAAAAATTAATGCTTTTCCCAAAACTGATAAGGAGATAGTGAAAATTATTCAAGCAGGAAGTTATGCAGATAATTTTATTGAATTTGCCGAAGAAAATCAGATATTTAATTCCTCTCAATTATCCCATATTCAGGTTTTGGGAATTAGCGATCGCCTGGAGCAAGCAATTACTGGTAATGGCAGTAATCAAAGTTTTCTAACTTTTCTCAAAAATTGTGGTTCTTTGTACAAACAAGTGAGGAAAAAAAATTCGGAAGCAGCTAGAAAAGAGATTAAAAATAAAGTGTTTAATCAAATACTTAGGGAGTTTGAAAATAATTTTTCACGGGATTTTATTTTTCGGATTAATTTTAAAAATGATTTCNTTTTCTAACTTTTCTCAAAAATTGTGGTTCTTTGTACAAACAAGTGAGGAAAAAAAATTCGGAAGCAGCTAGAAAAGAGATTAAAAATAAAGTGTTTAATCAAATACTTAGGGAGTTTGAAAATAATTTTTCACGGGATTTTATTAGAGATATTAAAACTAATACTGCCACAGAGAAAGAAGAGTTTAATTTTTCCTATAGCGAGGAAATAGATGAATTTAAAAATACTGCTGATGAGTGGGATAACCACAAACAAGAAGTTATAAAAGCTTTAAGTAAAGAGGATAATTTACTCTTGCTTCAAGGTGCCCCCGGAATAGGTAAAACTACGGCAGTTGTAGAGTTTCTTCAAGAATTAGAAAATAACTATTTATTTATTTACCTATCACCTAGAATTTCTGTCAATCAAGATATACAAGAAAAACTTAAAGATCAGGATGGAAATGTCAGTCAAAATCTTATTTATATCCAAAGTAACTCAAATTTAATCCGCGCTAATGGAGGTAATAAAGCTGTAAGTTGTATTAAGGGTAGTCTGGTAAATTTGCCTAAGTCTACAAGTGTTAAATTTCTGGAAAATGAAGATTTGGATAAGAGCTATAAACAAATAGCATCTAGAGAATCTCGCGATAAAATTGTTCCTAATGAAAATCTCAATAGTTTTCGGGGCATTTTTTGCATTGATTGCAGATTGATGCTTCTCGGATAAGGGTGGCAACCCATCTGCTAACATCCGATCAATTTGAGAGCCATAGTATCGAATTTGAGGATAATCTGAAGTCCCAGAAATAATTGGATATGTCTCTTTTCCAAAGGGATAAACTGCATCTCGCAACAGTGTAACGACTTCATCATCAAGATGCTGCAAAATGTCTTCAACAGGAACCAT
>NZ_LGSU01000018.1 GCF_002260545.1 Hydrocoleum sp. CS-953
AAATTATAGGATTGTTTTTAGTCAAAAATGAAACAGTCTCACTCTCACTATCACTCTCAAAAAAAGTAAATATTATAAATTATTACCTCCTGGCTCCTGACTTCTAAGAGCAAAGATACTGTAGCAATATTTTATGAAATTGGTATAAAACCCTTGACTTAATGAATTGGAAATAGAGTTCAAGAATTAAGAATAGAGTTCAAGAATTAAGAATGCGCGAATTAAGAATGCGCGAATTACCTCTTCTTTTCAAGGAGAGGATTGACGAACAGGAAAATTTTTATTTATTATCCCCTTAAAAGGGGAGGCTTTANAGAATGCGCGAATTACCTCTTCTTTTCAAGGAGAGGATTGACGAACAGGAAAATTTTTATTTATTATCCCCTTAAAAGGGGAGGCTTTAAACCACAATATTTCGGTAAAAATACCTAGACTGGAATAGCTGAAACAGGAAACTAAAAAAGGAGAAATATAGTCATTTCAAATAAGGATGAAACACTTTTCTGGCTGAAACCCTTTCAAGGAAAGAAACACTCGTCCTAGTCTTATTCAGAATGACTATAGACTTAAGATATTTAGATGAAATATAGATTTTTGATTCATACCCAGATATTCCTTAAGAATAGCAAAAAATCAGAAAGGATAACTTCAATAGTTGCCAAAGTAAAAGAATTAATGTTCTGAGATTAATGAGATTTACAAACGAATTAAATAACGCAAGACATCAGGGAATAATTGATAGTCAAATTGTAATTAATTTTTTAGATAAATGAAGAGTGAAGGTTGAACTAAAACTATAGTAGTCATAGACTAAGCACCAATCCAGACCAGTAATAAAATGCTCGAAAAATTAGAAGAGTGGAAAGAGAAAAATTTAGATATATTTTGCTTCCCAACTTACTCATCCAAGCATAACTCCATTGAAACTCTCTGGAAATTTATTAAGTATGAATGGATTGAAATTTATGCTTACGAAAGTTGGAAAAGTTTCCTTTGCTATCTCAAAAAAGTCCTTGATAATTTTGGTCAAGAATATGTAATTAATTTTGTTTAGGTGCTTA
>NZ_LGSU01000180.1 GCF_002260545.1 Hydrocoleum sp. CS-953
TCCCAGTCTGCTTCTGTTTTTTCTGCATATTTGCCGAGAGAATAAGCAATTACTTGAGTAAATAACTGATTCATTAAATAAGTAGTTACAACAATAATTCCGGCTGTTAATAATCTGTGAATTAAAGGTAAATTTTCTAACAAGTTTAAACTGTAACTTAATACTTTAAAAACAATTAGTACAAAAAGTATTAGTAGAGGAGTTTGCAAAATATTTATAGTTAAAATACCTATTTCATTGCTGGAACGGCGAAAGAAAAACTTTAGAACCGAGAATACTAACAGATATAAAAAGAATCCTAAAACTATTGCAATCCCTAAAATTCCTCCCTGTTCGAGCCAAGGGAGTGAGTATATAGCTGAAGAGTTTGATATTTGTAAAAGTGTCAACATAGTCTAAATTCATTCCTCTTCTTTTTTGCAGTTTAAACTTTACCGAATAATTAGGGCTTGCTGATTAAATCTAAAAGCATTGACAGATAAAAATAACTGCCTTTTTAGGTCTGGAAAAAGTACAAACTTTTAGGTCGAAAAGGTTCAAAAAGTTAGCCTTTTATGCTGACTAGGAAAGAAAAATTAAGGGAGAATTTTTCCGACGACCTCCTCTAAATTCCCATTTATCCTGATACGGGCAATTCGCCTTTGCGCAGCATTCCGCAGGAAATCGCCCCTACGACTCCTGACTCCTACCCCTACTCAAAGACTTTTTCAGCAAACCCTAATTATTAATTATTCAGCTTTATTAGCCGACCCTTTCTCTTGGGAAAAAAAGTTCTAGGATATTTCCTTATATTCAATTCCCTCACGGTTTTAACCAGAGGTAATTATCCATTATTAATTATCAATTATCCATTGGTAAATTAGCGTTGCAAATTTCTTGGATCTAGAGCATCTCGCAACCCATCTCCTAATAAATTAAATGNGCATAAAAGGCTAACTTTTTGAACCTTTTCGACCTAAAAGTTTGTACTTTTTCCAGACCTAAAAAGGCAGTTATTTTTATCTGTCAGCAAACCCTAATTATTAATTATTCAGCTTTATTAGCCGACCCTTTCTCTTGGGAAAAAAAGTTCTAGGATATTTCCTTATATTCAATTCCCTCACGGTTTTAACCAGAGGTAATTATCCATTATTAATTATCAATTATCCATTGGTAAATTAGCGTTGCAAATTTCTTGGATCTAGAGCATCTCGCAACCCATCTCCTAATAAATTAAATGCTAATACCGTCAGAATAATCAATAATGCAGGAGGCCATACTAACCAAGGTTGTAATACTAAAATAGAAGCATTGGTGGCCAAAGATAACATATTTCCCCAGGAGGGGTCAGGTTGTTGAATACCTAAACCAATCAAACTTAAAACTGATTCTGAGATAATAAAGCTAGGAATAGCTAAAGTTGCCGAAATAATTACATAAGTTGCCGTTTGTGGTAATACATGACGAACAATAATATAAAAAGAATTCGCCCCCATCGCTCTTACCGCTTGTACGAATTCTCTTTCTTTGATAGATAATACTTGTCCACGAATCACCCTAGCTAATCCTGCCCAACTAATAAATGAAGTAATGACCACAATTAAGAGAAATCTTTGGGCACTGGTTAAACCAGGAGGTAATACAGCAGCAAGTGCCACCAATAAATAAATACCTGGAATTGTCATTAATACTTCAGCGAAACGCATCAGAATACTATCTATCCAACCACCAAAGTAACCAGAAATTCCACCAATAATCATTCCCAGAGGAAAATAAATTGTAATTCCCACTAAACCAATAAATAAACTAATCCTACCGCCAAAAAGTAAACGGCTAAATTGGTCTCGCGCTTGTTCGTCAGTACCTAATAAATTAAATTTCCCTTCACCTGTGGTTCCGAATAAATGTCTATCCCAGGGCAAAATACCCAAAAGTTTATAGGGCGATCCTTTGACAAATAAACCGAGAGGGGATGGTTTATCCAACTCTACGTTTAACTCGCGGAGTCCAGTTTCTAAATCTACTGGTCCTTGAGTTGTGGGATAAACGTGGGGTCCAATAAATTCACCTGCTTGGTTTTGCCAGTAAATTTGAGTAGGTGGTAGTAGGGAACCGTTGGGTTGAGATGAGTAGGGATCATAAGGAGCAATAAAGTCAGCAGCAATTACTACTAGATAAAAAATTAATAGTAATAATGCACCAAATCTTGCTAAAGGATTTTTTTTAAGATTTTTCCACCATTTCATTGATTTCAAATTAGGGAGTAGGGAATAGGGAATAGGGAGTAGGGAAGAAAAGAAAAAGAGAGAGATTTGGGAACTATGACTCTTACCAGAAAGAGTTATATAGAAATCCTCAAATAGGTTGTAAC
>NZ_LGSU01000181.1 GCF_002260545.1 Hydrocoleum sp. CS-953
GGTTTATTTAGAGTAAATTCTCAGGGACAGTTTAATGTTCCTTTTGGCAGATATAAAAAACCTAATATTTTAGATGAAGCTGTTTTAACGGCTGTGAGTAAATATTTAAATAAACCTCAAGTAAAGATATTAAATGTGGATTTTGCTAAAGCAGTTAAAGATGCGAAAAAAGGTGATTTTATTTATTTCGATCCTCCCTACGATCCTGTTTCTGATACTGCCTCTTTCACAGGATATGATGTCAATGGTTTTAACAGGGATGAACAGAAAAGATTGAAACAAGTTTTTGATAAATTAACAGCAAAAGGTTGCCGAGTGATTTTAAGTAATTCTCGAACAGATTTTATCATGGATTTATATCAAGATTATCAGGATAAAATCAAAACAGTAAGGGCAGCAAGAAGTATTAACTCCAAAGCATTGAAAAGAGGAAAAGTTGATGAAATTTTAGTGTTAAATTTTTCAGTATAAACAAAGATAGAGGTATGACTAAAAATGATGTCGCATGGGAAAAGTTATTTCACAGATATCAAAGATTAAAGAGAGGTTGAAAAATACTCCAATATTCAGGAATTTTCCACAGGAGCAATACCAGAAATATTTTCATCTTGTGAAGCACCCATAAATAATGGTTTTCCCTCATTGAATCTTTCCTTCCATCCCCCTCAGAGGAAATCACCATTCNTCACCATTCTTTTCATTTCCTGAAGCTCCTGAAAAAAATCGCGGGTCAAAGGATTTTCGGTTGCATCCTCAAAATTCTTGTGATATCATAAAGGTTAAATGGTGCTACTCGCCCATATGCATGATTTTTTATTCAACCCAAATCTTCCGGAATTTTCCCAAGGAGCAATATCAGGAATATTTTCATCTTGTGAAGACCTGCAAATACTGGTTTTTCCGCGATTAAATCTTTCCTTCCATCCCTCCTCAGTGGAAAATTACCAACTTTTTCATTTTATGAAGCTCCGAAAAAAATCGCGCGTCAAAGGATTTTTTGGTTGCATCCTCAAAATTCTTGTGATATAATAAAGGTTAAATTGGTCTACTCGCCTATATACATGATTTTTTATTCAACTAAGAATAGTATTGTTGTTTCGAGGCGATCGCTCAGGCTATAGAAAGAAAAATCAATATAAAAGATAGCAAATGGGAATAGTTATATATTATTCAAGATATTAAAGGAGCTTGTGAGGTCAAACCACCATCAACAGGAACAAGAGCACCAGTCATAAAAGAAGAATTCTCCTGACTTAGGAAAAAGACTACTTCTGCAATTTCATTTGCTTCAGCTACCCTACCAATAGGATAAGCCATTGACTCAGCTTTCCATGCCGCTTCCAAATCACCATTAAAATTATTTTCAGCAACTTGCTGAAACACTCTCTCAGTAAGAGGCGTTCTCACAGTTCCTGGACACACTGCATTAACCCGAACGCCGTATGGACTTAGCTCAACAGAAAGACCCTTGGTCATTTGTGCAATAGCTCCTTTTGTTGCCCCATAAACTAGGCAGCCATTTTTTCCAACAAATGCCTGCTCAGAAGACATAAGAACAATAGCTCCCTTTTTAGCATCTCTCATATAACCAGCAACAGCAGCAACAGAATAAAGAATACCCTTGATGTTAATATCAATCATAAAATTCACATCATCCTCCGAAAGCTCAAAAATACTGGTTGGTCGAAACACCCCTGCATTAGCAAAAAGCACTACTGGTTGACCAAACATTTCGACTGCCGAATTAACGGACTGTTCAACAGCTAACTTAGAGCTAACATCAGTCTCAAGGAAAAGAATAGAACCTGAATAAGATTCTGATTCCAACTTTTTTCCATCTCTAATATTTATATCAAGAAATGCTACATTGAAACCCTCAGAAGCAAACTTCCGGACTGTTGCAGCACCAATTCCAGTTGCTCCTCCAGTTACAATTGCTAGTGACATTGCCTCATCTTTCCTGATTGACCAACAAAGGAATAATAGCTTGTTATAGTGAAATTGGCAATAATTATCAATTCATTATCAAAAAGGATTCAAAAGAGGAAGAGTCTATGAAATTATAGTCTTGAATTTTTCCGTATAAGCAAGATTAACTATGACTAAAAATGATGAAGCATGGGAAAAGCTATTTGAGAGATATCAAATATTAGAGGAGGTAAATAAAAACGGCTGTTTCAAAATAGAAGCATCTCAAATTAATCAGGAACGAGAAAGTAGACTTATGGCAAAATTTGACCATATTGTTAACTTGCCAAAAATATTTAGAGATAATAATTTATCAATCCTACCACTTTCTCGTTCTCAATATATTATTGGTCATTTTCATACACATTTACCAGTCAAATAT
>NZ_LGSU01000182.1 GCF_002260545.1 Hydrocoleum sp. CS-953
ATCTGTGTAGAGCGCTCAGTCGAGATGATAGTGGGTCTGTTAGGAATACTCAAAGCTGGTGGTGCCTATGTGCCCCTCGACCCCAACTAAAAAGCAGTCCGAAAAGATTAGTTATTTTTTTAAAGTTAATAAAACAAGAAGGCTGAAACAATGTCTAAAGAAATCTTAATTACTAGAGGGCAGGTAGTAATAGTCGATGAACAAGACTATGAAGAATTATCAAAATATAAATGGTATTTGATAGACGGGTTTGCTGCCAGAACAATAAAAAAAGATGACAAAAGAACCACTATCTATATGCACAGAGTGATTATGGATGCTCCTATGGGTGTATCTGTTTATCATATTAATCACAATAAACTAGATAATCAGCGAGAAAATTTACGCTTAGTTAAAGGAAGTGCGCGAATGCACAGGAGACCTAGTGTCAAACATTCATCTAAATACCGAGGAGTGTATTGGTGTAAAGANGAGTGATTATGGATGCTCCTATGGGTGTATCTGTTTATCATATTAATCACAATAAACTAGATAATCAGCGAGAAAATTTACGCTTAGTTAAAGGAAGTGCGCGAATGCACAGGAGACCTAGTGTCAAACATTCATCTAAATACCGAGGAGTGTATTGGTGTAAAGATAAACGTAAATGGATAGCAGAAATTAAAGTTTACAAAAAGCAAATACGTTTAGGTCGTTTTGAGGTGGAAAAAGATGCAGCTATTGCTTATGATGAAGCAGCAAGAAAGTATTATGGTTCTCTAGCTAGAACAAATTTTGCTACAAATAATGTAGAAATAATAGAAGAACCTTCCCTAGAAATTAATAGAGATAGATAATGCAATATCGACGCTTCGGGCGAACAGAATTATCAATGCCAGTATTTTCCTGTGGTGGAATGAGGTATCAATATCAATGGCAAGATGTTCCTAAAAATCAAATTCCACCAAATAATCAAGAAAACTTAGAAAATACAATTCGTCGCTCCCTAGAATGTGGCATTAACCATATAGAAACAGCTCGTGGTTATGGTACATCTGAAATGCAACTGGGAGAAATTTTACCCAAACTACTACGGGAAAAATTGATTGTTCAAACAAAAGTTAGTCCAAGCGCCGATCCCCAAGAATTTGAAGGTAAGTTTCAGCAGTCTCTCCAATTTTTACAACTAGAATATATTGATTTGCTGGGCATACATGGGATTAATACCTTAGAACTATTAAACTACTCTATTAGACCAGGAGGTTGTTTAGATATAGCTAGAAAATTACAGAGGGAGGGAAAAGTCAGATTTATTGGTTTCTCGACTCATGGTCCTACTGATGTGATAATTAAAACTATACAAACAAATCAATTTGACTATGTTAACCTACACTGGTACTACATTAATCAAAGTAATTGGTCGGCAATAGAAACTGCTAAAAAGTTTGATATGGGAGTATTTATTATTAGTCCTTCTGATAAGGGTGGTAAACTGTATCAACCACCACAGAAATTAATAGATTTATGCTATCCACTTAGTCCTATAGTGTTTAACAATTTATTTTGTTTGAGTCATCCCCAAGTCAATACATTGAGTTTGGGAGCATCAAAACCAACAGATTTTGATGAACACTTAAAAACATTAGAATTTTTAGATAAAGCAGATGAGATACTACCACCCATATTAATCAGACTAGACCAAGAAGCGATCGCTCAACTGGGAGAAAATTGGTGCAAAACTTGGCATATTGGTTTGCCTACTCCAGAAAATACTCCTGGAAATATTAATATTCCTGTGATTTTATGGTTAAGAAATTTGGCGATCGCCTACGATATGTTGGAATATGCTAAGATGCGCTATAACTTATTGGGTAATGGNCTACCACCCATATTAATCAGACTAGACCAAGAAGCGATCGCTCAACTGGGAGAAAATTGGTGCAAAACTTGGCATATTGGTTTGCCTACTCCAGAAAATACTCCTGGAAATATTAATATTCCTGTGATTTTATGGTTAAGAAATTTGGCGATCGCCTACGATATGTTGGAATATGCTAAGATGCGCTATAACTTATTGGGTAATGGTAGTCATTGGTTTCCTGGTGCAAATGCTGAACAAGTAGAAAAATATGATTTGAGTAAATGTCTTGCCAAGAGTCCCCATGTTGATAAAATTCCAAATATTATTCAAGATACTCATCAACTACTAGGAGGAACACCAGTAGAACGTTTGTCTCAAAGTTAATTTTTTTATTACTTTCATTGATTTAATGTTTTCGGACTGTTTTTTCACGGACAATTGCTAACACTTCATCTGTACCACTTTTAACGTAACGAGCTTCATAATGATAGAGGCGATCGTTGATAAAAGTAGAATA
>NZ_LGSU01000183.1 GCF_002260545.1 Hydrocoleum sp. CS-953
AAGTTCGCCAATATAAGTTAATTCTGTTATCTCCTTTCCTGCTTTACCTGTTTTGTAAATCTTCTCCCAAGTCGAACCATTATATTTAAAATCTGCCCGAAAAGATAAATATAATTCTAGGGAGTAGAAAGTAGGGAAGAGAAAATCTGAAGAAAAATCTGCAAGATTAGATAACTGCGACAAAAAGCTGATTACCAAAAATTGATACTTTAGTGCTTTAGAAAGACCAAGAATGTATTATTTTAGTCTAGGTACATCCTTAGACAAAATAATCACAAATTATTTTGCAGCATAAAGTCTGAGTTTTATTTGAAGTAACTATATATGTTGGGTTTCGGTTCCTCAACCCAACCTACGGTATTATAATTATCTGAACATAATATTAGTTTTCGGATTTCTTTTCGCGCAGCTAAACAGAGGAACTGCGTTAACAGTTTGGTATCCATATGAAAAGCCTCCTGAGTCCTAACTATGTTTTTGATGTCCCGTANAAAATAATCACAAATTATTTTGCAGCATAAAGTCTGAGTTTTATTTGAAGTAACTATATATGTTGGGTTTCGGTTCCTCAACCCAACCTACGGTATTATAATTATCTGAACATAATATTAGTTAATCGGGCAAAAATTATGACAGTATTTTTCAGCTTATAGAAACATAAAGAATTTGTAGGGAGATTCTATAAAATTCCCTACAAATTATTTGATAATATTTAAGCTACTTCTTCTTCTATTTGTTCCTTCTGACTGCTGACTTCTTCTTTAATCACACTTAACTTTTTATTCTCAGCTAAATATTCAGCTAACTGTGCTTCAATTTTTTCTTTGACAATATGACGATACTCATAAAAATGTTCGATATGAGCAGAGGTACTAATATAAGCTGTCAAAACACTAGGATTATGTTTTCTGATACTCCACAAATGATGCCAAAATTTCCAACGAGTGTTCCGCTTTATTCCCTGTCGCCAACAAATAATCAACAATGCTCGTAATTCTATCCAACTTGGCATTTTTGCAGCACCTTTAGCAGTGGGAGCGCCCATCATTAGAAAATGTCGATAAGTTCGATCTAAAAATTTTTCATAGTCATACAACTGCCAAAATGCTTCTACATATTCTCTGGCAATATCTTCTATTGGTCTGGTGGGGATAAAATTTGTCAAAGTTACTTGATTGATNTAAGACTTGTAACATACTAAACATGGCAGTCGGAATAGTTGTCTCTTCCACAAATTTAACGATGCGATCGCCTGCTCCTGGTTTTTCTCCATCAAAACCAATAATAACCCCTGCCATTACTCTGATGCCAGACTTAATAATTTTCTCTACTGCTTCATTGAGAGGGTTACGATTATTTTGATATTTATGGGTTAACTCTAAACTATCTTCATCAGGGGTTTCTATTCCCAAAAATACCGCTCTAAGATTGCAGTCTACCATTAATTGCATTAATTCTGGGTCTTCTGCTAAGTTAACGGAAGCTTCTGTAGTCAGTTTAAATGGACATTGATGTTCTGCTTGCCAAACTTTTAATTCTTTGAGCAACAATTTAACATTACGCTTATTGCCAATAAAGTTATCATCCACCATAAATAGAGAACCACGCCATCCTAAGTCGTATAAGCAATCTAATTCTGCTAATAATTGTGCTGGCGTTTTGGTACGGGGTTTACGACCATACAGAACAATAATATCGCAAAATTCACATTGGAACGGACAACCACGGGAAAACTGAACCGACATAGATTCATAATATTGCATTTCCAATAAATCGAATCTGGGAATAGGAGTTGTTGTCACATCCGGTTTATTGCCATCTGCACGGAAAATACCATGAGTTTCCCCACGTTTGACAGCATCGACAAACATTGGCAAAGTAATTTCCCCTTCATCCAGAATTAGAAAATCTACACCACTGTCCAATTGTTCTTGAGGTAATGCTGTGGGATATGGACCACCACAGGCCACTAATTTATTACGTCGTTTTGCTTCTCGGATTTGGTCATGTAAGTCTTCTTTTTGGACAATCATTGCCGAAAGTATGACTAAATCTGCCCATTCCCATTCTGCTTCTGTAACTGCCCTAATATTTCTATCGACTAATTTATATTCCCATTCCTGGGGTAAGATGGCTGCTACTGTTACTAAACCTAACGGAGGTAGCATTACTTTGCGATTTATCAGTTCCAGAATTTTTTCAAAAGACCAGAAAGATTGGGGAAATAAGGGATAAATTAATAAGACTCGCATTAAATATTAGCTCCTCACATTAGGATTAAATGTCTGTTTTTTTTGATGGGTTCAGCTTAACGTAATTAGTTCAGTTTAATCAACAAATAAAAAAGTAATTATTTCCTCT
>NZ_LGSU01000184.1 GCF_002260545.1 Hydrocoleum sp. CS-953
CGTTATAGTTTCTTGACTCTATATATAGTACCTCTCCGTAAGTCCTGATTTTATTTATAACGATCAAGTTATCTACTACTACCAAATAAGTGTGTTCTTGTCAAACAGAAATTTTCTGTTTATCTGCTAAAAACTTCAGTAGTGCCAAAATTTAGTATCAAGTCTGGGTAAAAAAATATCCGAAAATAGTAGTATTTTAGTAGTATTTGAACGCACATTTAAACAACTAATTTGATTCAGATTAAAATATAATCTGAACTAACCTACTGAATTAAAAATCGTCAATTTTTATGTTTAAAACCCTTTTAGCTGACTTCCGAATTATCTTTGAAAGAGACCCTGCCGCTCGTAACTGGTTGGAAGTTCTCACTTGCTATCCTGGTCTTCAGGCTTTAGTGTTTCATAGAGTTGCCCATAGTTTGTATTCTCTGAAACTTCCTTTCTTCCCTCGCTTCATTTCTCATATAGGCCGTTTTTTGACCGGGATTGAAATTCACCCTGGAGCTGTTATTGGTGAAGGTGTATTTATTGACCATGGTATGGGTGTTGTGATTGGGGAAACTGCTATTGTGGGAAACTATTGCCTGATTTATCAAGGGGTAACTCTTGGTGGTACTGGTAAAGAAAGTGGCAAACGACATCCTACTTTAGGAGATAATGTGGTTATTGGTGGAGGTGCAAAAGTTCTTGGTAATATTAATATTGGTAGTAATGTTCGTATTGGTGCCAGTTCTGTAGTGCTGAGGGATGTTCCTTCAGATTGTACAGTGGTGGGAATACCAGGTAGAGTTGTATATCGTTCTGGAGTTAAGGTAAATCCTTTAGAACATGGTAGTTTGCCTGACTCTGAGGCTAAGGTTATTCGTGCTTTGGTTGATCGAATTGATGCTCTTGAGGAACAACTGGAAAGTTTACAAGGTAAATTATCACAGTCTGTTTTAGTGAAGTCTCATGCCGAATCTTCTTTGAGTCATCCAGATCATAGTTTCCAAGACCGAGCAATTCAAGATTTTTTGGATAGCTCAGAAATTTAACCACACCATCGGCAACTTCCCACCTAACTTAGGAGGGTTGATTGATAAATAGGCTGAAAATTTAAAAGAGTCGGTATTATGGTTAGTTTGGGATGAGGAGGAAAAGATTTTTGATTAATAAAAATAGTTTTCTAGTAACCAAAAGTCTCTCCTGCCTTTTTTCCTCCTCTTTATTGCCAAATTACTAAAGGTTTTGACATCTCTAGGTATTGAAAATTCAGGGTTCTTTGGTTAGCCGACTGCCAATAGAAATCCGGCGTTGCATAGAGCGCGGGATGAATTATACCAATTCCCATGCATTAATACTATACTTGGGTAATACTTCAGTTATCAATTAATTAGTACATAAAAAATCATTTTTTTGCTAGTTTTAGCTAATTTAATATTAATTATTGTTGTTTTTACTTCTCTCTAGGGACGCCCTTATGCAACGTTTCTACCTAGTACGGACGCCCTTATGCAACGTTTCTACCTACTCCCCTGCTCTGAAATAGATAAAGTTTTTGAGAAATGGTATTAGTGGGTGTGGGAGGAATTATATATATATTTTATTTGCTCATTGGAATGGCTTTATTGCATAAAAGCATATAGCTGCCGCACTTGCTCCCCATTATGTATAGCAGTCGAAGCAAAGAGCGCAGACATTTCTAAATCCTGAAATCCTACTATTGCCTATTGCCTATTGCCTATTCCCTAGCGCGTAGCGCTGCTGTAACTATTGAACAATAGATGAAAGAACATCAATTTTGAGCTAGGAAAAGGCTGAAAGTTTTGCCTGTAAAGGCTTTGAGGTTTAATTTGCCAGCCCTAACTATTGAACAATAGATGAAAGAACATCAATTTTGAGGTAGGAAAAGGCTGAAAGTTTTGCCTGTAAATGCTTTGAGGTGTAATTTGCCAGCCGTAACTAGGATTTGCTGAAAAAGTCTTTTTTCCGCAGTAGGGGAGTAGGGGAGTAATTTTTTTTGCCCAAGTATGCGCCAAAAATGCGCTCCTTTTTGAACAACAAGAGCTGAAAACNCTGTAAATGCTTTGAGGTGTAATTTGCCAGCCGTAACTAGGATTTGCTGAAAAAGTCTTTTTTCCGCAGTAGGGGAGTAGGGGAGTAATTTTTTTTGCCCAAGTATGCGCCAAAAATGCGCTCCTTTTTGAACAACAAGAGCTGAAAACCAAGGTATTTCAGATATAAAAAGCCTAAAACCTTTATCGGTAAATACTTTGAGGTTTAATTTGCCTGCCCTAACTATTGAACAATAGATAAATAGAACATCAATTTTGATGTGGAAAAAGGCTGAAACTTTTGTCTGTAAATGCTTTGAGGTGTAATTTGC
>NZ_LGSU01000185.1 GCF_002260545.1 Hydrocoleum sp. CS-953
CCTTAATATAGATTAGTATAGTGAGGCAATCTCAAAAGACCAAAGAATTTGACACGATAAAATAATTAACAAAAGGATAGAACAAAAAAACTAAGGCATGGGCAAAGTAGTCGGCATAGATCTGGGTACAACAAACTCCGTAGTATCCGTCATGGAAGAAAAAAAATCCGAAAAGTTTCATATCTATGCTAACAAATTTTTTTAATAAAAGCCTGTGATTTGAAACACAAATTAAAATACTTAATCGAATCTTCACAATAGTAGGGTAAAAAATTAAAGTTATTGTGAAAATTTATCAAAATCGGCCAATTTAACTATGCAATTGGTGACATCAAAGTTAAAGTAGAAATATGATTGATAGAGTTGAATTTATATAGGATTATCTGAATTATGAGTTCTATTACAAGTATTTCTCCAGAAGTTTCTCATGGCGATCATAACTATTTAGATAGGCTACTACAACCAATTAGAAAATATCTTGATGGTGTAGAAGTAAACAATCGAAAAATGGCACATTGGTTATGTAAATTAATTCCAGCTCAATGTCCTTTTGAGAGAGATATAAAACTATTCGGACATCTACTTTTCCATATTCCTCCTATGTGTAAACTTAATCCTTTGTACGACCAATTTATCGGATTAAGATTTAGGGCTTTAAGTTTTCTGGCGGATGATTGTGGGGAGGATATTAGTAGGTATTGTTGAAATCTATTTCTGATTTTAAATTGTTTGGTTTTTATGTTGTTTGCTGTTAATTTCTGAATAATATTTAGTGTGGTAATTAAAGCCCAGTTTCAAGGAGGAAATTGGGTTTTTTGGTGTTATGGCGCTACGCGCTAGGGAATAGGGAATAGGGAATAGGGAATAGGCACAGCAAAGAGGCTCACACTACTAATATTATGTTCGGATAAATACTAACTATAAAGTCATTGCGACTGGAACGGAGTGGAAGGAAGCAATCTCAGGGGTTTGAGATATCTCTTCCATCTATATCCTAATTATAACTATTCAACCGAACATCATATAACCTACATCTACCCGACTTCTGTCTGCTCAGATATAATCTGGCTGAAAACTTGTCATTGCGACGATAGGAAATAATCTCGCGTTACCCCTGAGATTGCTATCCGTTCTGGAATGCTCCGCAAACCTTCCACTCCCTTGCAGTCGCAATGACTAGGCGATAGTAATTATCCAGATTTGATATTACCCTTTCATATAGAATCCCATTGAATAGTCGTCATTGCAACGACAGGAAGCAATCTCAGGGCTTGAGATTGCTTCCCTCCACTCCGTTCCAGTCGCAATGACTAGGTTACAGTAATTATCTAGATTTGATATCACCTATTGATACAACAAAGCTCAGAAATACTATGAATATACAAATAAAAAAATGCTGGAACTCTCCTATTTAGCTTTTAGGAGAATGCCAGTTATGGGAATATCATTTTTTCCAACTTTAGAATTTATAGTAGATGCAATTATAGTTAAAGAATTTCTTACTTAGACTTACGACGACGGGTAAGGAATATTCCACCACCGATGAATGCTAAAGCTGCAATGCTGCTAGGTTCTGGTACGCGAACTTTTGGGTTAGAATTAATATCGTCGTTGAGAGCAGCGTGTGTATCGGAAACGTAGAAAGACACATGAGAGAAAGCTCTGCCTTGTCCCTTATTGGTGGAGACACCCAGAGTATTGATGTTTAAAATGTCACCTGCTTTGATGCCATCGAACTCGTATGCACTCCAATTTGTGCTTGTTTTTAGAACAAGAGCAAACTCATAGTTAACGTCTTGCAAAAATTCGACTGTTCCTGCATTATCTTCTGTAAGAGTTAGTTTGTAGAAATCAGTTGATACACCAGGATCAGAATATTCTTCATCAATATCTATCTTGTAATCATCATTAAAACTCCAATTTTGATTGATATTTGCTCCATTTTCAAATAGACCTGCTACATTGGATAATGAATTAGAGTCATTACCATCAAAACGTTCGCAACCAGTATAAGTGGATATGCCAGAGAAATCTAAATCAGTACAAAAAATGTTAGTTTCAGCTTCGGCAGTTGAAGTTTCGGTGTTGTTTTGGTTACCATTGCCATTGCCATTGCCATTGCCATTCCCATTCCCATTGTTAGCAAGAGCATCTGTAGTGGATATACCAACCAACCCAATGCTCATTACAGAAGCAGCTAATACAGTAGATAATACGCTTTTCATCTTAATTATTCTCCTTGTTGGTTTGTTGTAACTTTTAACTTCTAGAATATAAAGTGTAAATCTGAAGATTTATTTTTTAGTTCTGCTTGTTTACCTTTCATTTACCATCATGCACTAATTTGATAAAAAGTGCAATAGCTCAAGGG
>NZ_LGSU01000186.1 GCF_002260545.1 Hydrocoleum sp. CS-953
TTCACCAGTTTTACGGCAAAACTCCTGAAATAATTTTAGCATCAGAGAAATGGAGTTTTCTTACTTCTTACTTCTTCCTTCTTCCTTCTTCCTTCTTCCTTAAATTAAGATGATATTCTCAAAAAAAGAAATAGCAGTTCAATGAAATTAATTTCCATTATCTTGTGTAATTTCCGTCAGTTTTACGGCAAAACTCCTGAAATAATTTTAGCATCAGGCAAGCAAAATACAACAATCATTCATGGCAATAATGGTTCAGGTAAAACTACTATAATGAATGCTTTTACTTGGGTACTTTATGAAAAATTCAGTGCTGCTTTTGCTGCAGAAACTAAATTAGTAAATAAACGAGCAATTACAGAAGCAAAACCTGGTCAAGCTATATCTTGTTGGGTAGAAATTGTGTTTGAACATGATAATAAACGTTATCAAGCAAAACGTTTATGTCGAGCTTATAGAAACGAAGAAAATAAACTTGAACATGGCAAAAGCGAGTTATATATGCAGATAGCTGGAGATGACGGACGTTGGTCTCCACCACCAGAACATCCTGATGATATTATTGGCAGAATTTTACCAGAAAGTTTACATAGATATTTCTTTTTTGACGGAGAAAGAATTGAATATATTGTTCGAGATAATCAGAAAAGTGAAATTGCAGAAGCTACTAAGGAATTATTGGGAATTGAAGTATTAAATCGTTCTGTTAGACATTTAGGGGAAGCTAAAAAATCTCTGGAAACTGATTTAAGATTGATTGGTAATCCAGAGACTAAAAAACTATTGAAAGAAAAAAGAAAAGTTGAAGAGGAAATTGATAAATTATCAAAACGCCAAACAGAAATAGACCAAGAATTACAACATCATAGAGAATTTAAAAAAGAAATTAGTAGTCGTTTATTAGATTTTAAAGGTGCAGAAGGGTTGCCCCAACAAAGAGACCAATTAAAAGTTCAGATTGGAGCAATAAAAGAACAAATAGTACAAGCAAATCAGGGATTAAAAAGGGCTATATCAACTCGTGGTTATATGGTATTCTTATCAGAAGCAATAACAGAATTTCGAGAATTATTTGGTTATTTAAAGGAAAAAGGAGAGCTGCTCACAGGAATTAATCGGCAGTTTATTCAACAGTTATTAGAAGAAGAGCGTTGTATTTGTGGAGCGGAATTAACTATAGATTCTACGGCGAGAAAATTAGTAGAAAAATGGATGGAAAAAGTAGAGGTTGCTGATGTTGAAGAAACTGCAATTAGAATGACTGTACAAATGGATGAAGTTGATAAACAAGTGGTAGATTTTTGGGAGGAAGTTGATAGACAACAGGGAAATATAGAACAATTACGTTCTCAACTTTCACGGATTGAAAATCAATTAGAGGTAGTTCAAAAAAAATTGCGTAGTTATCCAAATGAGGATATTCAGAAGTTACAAAAAAGGTTAGACGAAATTGAAACTAAGGTGGGAGATTTAAACCGGGAAACTGGTTCAAATACTCTACAGTTAGAAACTTTGCAGAAAGAAATTAAGGTATTAGATAAACAAGTCGATAGGCAAACAATGAATGAGTTAAAACAAGTTTTATGTCAAAGACGAATTGCTGCTACTCAGGATGCTATTGAGAGACTAAATGAAGTTAAATTACGTCTGGAAAAACAGTTTAGAGTTTCTTTGGAAAAGCGGGTACAAGAGTTATTCTCAGAAATTTCTTTTACTCCTTATATTCCTCAGCTAAATGATAATTATGAGTTAACTTTAGTAGAAAATACTGGTGGTAAAAATGCTTTAGTTGCCGCTTCTACAGGAGAGAATCAAATTCTCAGTTTGGCATTTATTGGTAGTATTATCGATCAGGTGAGAGAATGGAGTCAAAAGAATACTTTAATGGGGCCGGATAGTAGCACTTTTCCTATTGTAATGGATTCTCCTTTTGGTAGTTTAGACGAGATTTATCGGCGACAAATTGCTAAAACAATTCCTCAATTAGCAAATCAATTAATTGTATTAGTAACCAAGACTCAATGGCGAGGTGAAGTTGCTGAAGAAATGGCTGATTATATTGGTAGAGAATATGTTCTTTCCTATAATTCTCCAAAACCAGATTGTGAGGAAGATACTATTGAGTTAGGTGGTGAATCTTATGCTTTAGTCAAACGTAGCCCAAATGAGTTTGAATATACAGAATTGCTTGAGGTAGATTATGATGACTTTTGAATAAGGAAGAAGTAAGAAGGAAGAAGAAATAAGAAATAACAAAGATTTAGCTATATATTTTTCGGAATGGTTTTTGCCAAGCTTGATAAAATTCTGGGTAGGGGAGAGTTTGGGCACATTCCCAGATTATTGGGTAGCATTCATAGAAGCGATGGCTGTCAAT
>NZ_LGSU01000187.1 GCF_002260545.1 Hydrocoleum sp. CS-953
AGAAAATGAATTTAATTATTGCGTATAGAGCAATAGTCAGAAAATTTTTATCTACATCTGGCGTGTGCTTCAGAAAATGAATTTAATTATTGCGTATAGAGCAATAGTCAGAAAATTTTTATCTACATCTGGCGTGTGCTTCAGAAAATGAATTTGATGATTGGGTATAGAGCAATAGTCAGAAAATTTCACGATTTATCTACATCTGGCGTGAGCTTCAGAAAATGAATTTGATGATTGGGTATAGAGCAATAGTCAGAAAATTTCATTTGCTATAGCAAGGTTTGAGAATTTTTTTCTAAATCAACCATTTAAAGTGTATTGGTCTACTGCTGGAATAACTGGGTTTGGAGACCAAACCCCTACAACAAAATATCAAACCTATTTAGGATTGCTATAGTCTTAATTCAGTTTAAAGCTTCAGCATGATAACGAATATGATCTTCGATAAAAGATGCAATGAAATAATAGCTATGATCGTAATTTTCTTGCATTCTTAAAGTCAGGGGTAAGCCAACTTTTTCACAGGAATTTTCAAACACTTCTGGGAGTAATTGTTTTTGAACCAAAAAAGGATCAGCAGTTCCTACATCAATTAAAATCGGACGATTATAACCAGAAGTTAAAACTAATTCACTAGCATCATAATCACGCCAACTTTCTTGATTTGTACCTAAATAATTGGTAAAAGCTTTTTCACCCCAAGGACAACGCATAGGTGCTGCAATTGGAGCAAAAGCAGAAACAGATTGATATTTTTCAGGATTTTTCAAAGCACAAATTAATGCTCCATGACCTCCCATAGAGTGACCGAAAATACTTTGTTTATCTGGTTGTACTAGAAAATTTTTGGCAATAATTTCTGGTAATTCTTCAACTACATAACTATACATTTGATAATGTTTTTTCCAAGGTTCTGAAGTAGCATTAATATAGAATCCTGCACCTGTACCAAAATCCCAATCATCATCCTCTCCAACAATACCAGTATTGCGTGGACTTGTATCTGGTACAACTAAAATTAATCCATATTTATTAGCAAATTGTTGCGCTCCTGCTTTAGCCATAAAATTATCTTCAGTACAAGTTAAACCAGAGAGAAAATACAGAATTGGCAGAGGTTTTAATTTCCCTTGCAGTGGTTGATAAATTGAGAAACGCATCTCAATATTACAGGTGTAAGATAAGTGGAAATAATAGCTAACTGTGCCACCAAAGCATCGATGTTGTTTAACCAGTTTAATTTCTGTAGACATAAGTCATTTCAGTTATCAGTTATCAGTTATCAGTATCTTAAATCTGAATTAGGAAGCAAGAAAATAGGAAATTTCTTTTTGATCTTCTTGACTAGGGAGACTTTAAATCTTATTTCTTGGTCATAAAACTGCTATAAAATGCTAACTATAGCAATCCTAAATAGGTCGTGACAAATCAAAAAATAGATAAAAGAGTTGAAACTCCCACCAGTTAAGTGTTCCCAGTTAAGTTTTCCCTAAAAAGCACTAAGATTTTTGCCACGAATATGCGGAGGATTGCTATATATTTCAATCCTGTTTTATAGTGGAAATTTTATAGTGGGAAATACCTTTGTATTATTTTTTGTTCCCTGTTCTCAGTTAAGTTGTTCTCTATCCCCCTTTTTTAGATTTACTTTAAAAACAATCTCTCACACTTTTTTGATACAAATCTGATTAAATTATTAACTATTCTGTAATTATCTACTAAGAGATTGTAGTAATTATTAATTAAATCTCATTTTATGGAGTTAGTGATAATATTATGGGCTTAAATATTGAGGCTGTAAAAAAAGTGAGTATCTCTATCCCCGAATTTGAACATCCTGAACTATTGGAAATTGCTCTGACTCATCCAAATCACATTTATGATGGGACTAATATTATGAGGCCAGAACAAAAACAACAGGCTCTAGAGCATCAGGGTTTGGCTAACTTGGGCTATGTAGTTTTTTGTCGAATTGTTAGTAACTATTTATCAGACAATTTTTCTAGTTTAGGTAAAGCAACTCTGACTATTATAGAAAGCGATATTATTAGTAGACAGATGTTTTCTGAATTTGCTAGAGATTTAAAGTTGAGGCAGTTTTCTTTATTGGGAAAAAGTTATAAATGGAAGTATAAAAGTGAGCAAAATAAAATTTTAGCTCAAATTTTTGAAGCTCTAATAGGTGCAATTTATTTGGAGTTTGACCGAGATTTAGAACGGACTAATGATTGGTTAGTTGAACATTGTATTGCC
Organism: Hydrocoleum sp. CS-953; assembly: GCF_002260545.1. Classification (GTDB taxonomy): domain Bacteria; phylum Cyanobacteriota; class Cyanobacteriia; order Cyanobacteriales; family Microcoleaceae; genus Trichodesmium. Next base: position 2,257 of record NZ_LGSU01000187.1, read on the forward strand.
AAAGCAGTTAATCAGATTTTGACTACTGCATTTCAAGATGATTCAGATTTAGAAACAGATTTTCAACTGATAGATTGGATTGAGGTTTTAAAATTACCTTTATTAAATCCAAAGAGTTTGTAT
>NZ_LGSU01000188.1 GCF_002260545.1 Hydrocoleum sp. CS-953
AAAAAAATCTTTATTTGTAAGTGGATAAGTAAGCTCAGGTAAATCATAATCACAAAAAGTAAAAAAAGTAACAAGATACATAACTGGAGAGGCAGACTCAGGTAAATCAAATTTGTGTGAAGCGATCGCTCAGTCTCTAAAATTTGAAGGATTACCAGTAGCTACTCTGGCACCTGGCACAGCGAAGGAAATCCTATTAGGAGTTTGTGAGGATTTGGGAATAGACCCCCATGATGAGAATGAAAAACCTATGTCTGTACCTGCAATGAGAAATGAACTGACTGCGCATTTAAAATCTAGAAGTTGTTTTTTGATTTGTGATAATCTGCCTCAGATTCCAGTATCTTTAAGATTGTGGCTAGATAAACTTTATATTGCTGGTCAATCAATACTCGGAACTGGTAAAAATAAGCCTGAGAAAGATGTAATTTTTAAATTAGTAAATTTAGATTTAGAGCCTTTACAAGATAAAGAAATTATTCAATTAATGAATAAAACTGCTCACGATTTAGGTATAGAAATTAATGCTAAAGAATTAGCTCAAAAAGCTTCTGGAAACCCTGGAGTAGCTATCAAATTAGTCAAAGAATTTAACTGAGAGTTAGAAGGAATTGAGGTTAAATCTCCAGAACAGCAACATCAAAGGTGGTTCGCTTTAGACAAATGGATAATACTATTAATAGCAATGCTAGCTTTATTTACGTATGCTGGTAGAGACCCATTATTAAGACTTGGTGGTAGCGCAATGGTACTATCTAGATTTGGTTCGCAAGTAGTTCGGTACACTCCCAAGAGGTCTTGACAAAATATGCTAGCTCCTACTCATTCAGCTTTTTCAATACTCTGTACTGCTGCTGTTTTGCAAACTGTTAATCCAGTAATTTTAGGAATTGCTGGAGCAGTTGCATTGCTACCAGATATAGACCATTCTAAGAGTATTTCTGGTAGATTATTTTATCCAATAAGTAAATTTATTTCTGCTAGATTTGCTCACAAAACTATTACTCATAGTTGGATTGCTGTATTGATTTGTTTGTGTTTATCATCTATTGTGTGAGTGTTTGCTCCAGCTTTTTTGAGAATCAAAGTAAACGGAAAGCGTCGCCAGACAGCAGCTCTGCCAGAATTTAACAATCTACGAGCTACAGTTGGTGGGCAAGGTTGTAATGGTTTTTTGTTTGTATCTATAACGAAAAGGTAATTAGTGTTAGACATTGTGGTGTCTATTCCTTTTCAGTAAAGTGTTCCTCGATCATGTTGGCCAGGCTTGTTGATGCTCTAAACACTATCGGTACAAAACCTACTTCCGATTGGCGCTTAATAGCGCTGTCCTTAATTTAGAGCGACCAACACATAAGCTGGAGTTGACTTATGGTGGTCGTGACCAGCCAACGTAGTCAGTTAAGACTCGATCTGCAACCTTTGAGAGACAATTCCTAAAAATATCTAGGATTGGCTAGGTTTTTCAAAGGTGATTCCTGACTACATTTTGCTAATCAACTAAGGCATGAATCAGAATATCTGTAAGAGATTTTTGCTTAATTTCATACCATAATTTTGTATCTACAATATCACATTTTGCACCAGCATCAACAAGATGATCGTCCAGGTAAGTCAGATGTTCTTTTGTAATTGGGTCTTCTCCTATCTGTAAAAAACTAATTCCTAATTCATAACTATTTTCTGTACCTGGAATTAAATCAATTTTTTCAGTGGCATTCATAATTAGATCGATTAATAATTCTTGCTCGTCAGATATTTTGTCTACTAATACTAAGATAATATCTCCATTTTTAGTTTGCTTTGCATCTCTACGCTGAAAATAGTCATCAATAGCATCTTGTAAACTACTTACTAAATCGATTGTTTCGGGAGGATTTTTGAGTTGAAATAGTTGGGCTAATTTTATGACTTCTGTGTTTGTATGCTTTATAAAAGGATTAGATGCAAAGTAAACTGTAATTCCATCATGATCTAATAATTGACAATGTTTTGCTAAATCAATGATTTTTGTTTGTGCTGCCACCCAATGTTCATAATACTTATAGGAAGAAGACCAGCTTTCAGGACTTCTGGCAAAAATAAATGTGTAGTCTCTATTTTTCAGTAATGAATTGTTATCAAACATATACTTTCTACCTAGAATTTTAGTTAGGAACAATTAGCTTTTTGTACTATGATCAAAATAGTAGCAACCTGAATTGATATATGTCTATTAAATTAATCTGAAATTACATAAAATAGAGAGTCTCGACCGCTTTTTCTCTATGAATGGAGAGGCTTTGTACCTTAATTTTTCGGTAATTATAATCAATAGCAATGGGAATAAGTAGTGATATCAAATCCGGTTAATTGGATATAGAAGCCATTTGGTATAGCGTT
>NZ_LGSU01000189.1 GCF_002260545.1 Hydrocoleum sp. CS-953
ATTCTAGTTCGGGAATAACTTCAATAATTACTTGCCCATTTTTTCCCAATTCTGAGAGAATTTTACTCTTCCATTCCTGTAATTGAGTTTCCGTTTCACTCAGCAATTCTCCCATCAAATCCCGAAATGCTTGTACAACAGCACTAAAAGGAATATTACGTTGAAATTGGTCAAATTTTCCTTTAATAAAATAGCCTTTTTGGCGAACTATTGGTTTATGAACTTCGTTTATTACTGCTGTTTTTCCGATTCCTGAAAAACCCGCTACTAACATTATTTCACTTTCACCTTCAGCAACTCTTTCAAAAGCTTCTAATAAATTCTGAACTTCATTTTTACGACCATAGAGTTTTTCGGGAATGCTAAAACGGTCAGATATATCATGTTTTCCTAACTCAAATAGAGGGATTTTTTCTGTTTTTTGCCAAGATTTTAAACAAATTTCTAAGTCGTGTTTTAATCCTAAAACATTCTGATAGCGTTCTTCAGCATTTTTGGCTATCATTTTCAGAATAATATTATTTACTATTAGAGGTATTTCTGTATTTATCTCGGTAGGTGGAGTGGGTTCTTTAGCAATATGAAAGTAAACTAATTCTATGGGGTCAGTTGAGGAGAAAGGTAGTTGATTTGTGAGTATTTCATAGAATGTAATTCCTAAAGAATAAAAGTCACTTCGGTAGTCTATTCCTCGGTTCATTCTGCCTGTTTGTTCTGGAGACATATATGCTAATGTGCCTTCCAGAACATTGGGGTTGATAATTTCTTGAGTTTCTCTGGGTAATAATGTGGAAATACTAAAGTCAATTAATTTGACATTTCCAGTTTCTGGATTAATTACAATATTAGAAGGTTTAATATCTTTGTGAATAATTTGATGATGGTATAAGTCTTCTAAAATTTCTACTATCGAAATAGCAAGCTCCAGAAAATTTTGCAGGTTAAGTTTTTGATTGCTTAGGTATGTTTTGAGAGATATTGCTCCAATATCTTCCATGATTAGGGCATAACTATTACCATATTTTTCTAGGGATATGGGTTTGATAATTCCCGATAAATTCAGATTTTTGGTAATTGTATATTGATGGCGAAATTGTAATAATTCAGAAAAGGTAGGGTATTCTTTATTGAGAACTTTGATAACTACTGGTTGTTGATTTATGGTATTTAATCCACGATAAACCGTAGTTCTTGTTCCTGTATAAATTTTTTCGGCCCGTTTTTCTAGCGCACAAGGGGCGTTTTTCATGTCACTAAGCGTTAACGTTTGCGGAGCATTCCGGAACGAAAAGTTGTGCCGAACGCTAAACGCTNATTGTATATTGATGGCGAAATTGTAATAATTCAGAAAAGGTAGGGTATTCTTTATTGAGAACTTTGATAACTACTGGTTGTTGATTTATGGTATTTAATCCACGATAAACCGTAGTTCTTGTTCCTGTATAAATTTGTTGATTTATGTGATAATTGGGTAATTTAATCATGGAAAAATTAATTAATTTATTGCTCTACAGTTTCTATATAATTTATGACAATTAACAGTTTTTGACTTCTTGTTTTGTTAAGCTTATTTGAGTAACTCCTAATATATGCGGAGGTCTATCTTTGAGTATAAAATAATCCTAATTGGCTCTAATAAGCTTCGATAGAAACAAAACTATTTACTCAAACTAATTTTTCTATTATATTAGATCACTTATTTATCTATACAATTGCAGAAAATTTATTGTCCCAATTTGATAAATGTTTGTTACAAATAGTATAGGCTCTGAAGAAGACAGAGGGAATAAATCTTGAAGAAAAAAAAGAGGGAAAATGATATAGATTAGGTTGCTTATACAATTGAATTATCTCTTTTTAAGTATACATTTCGAGCTTTCCGTTTTGTATCATTCTTTTTTTGGTGCTGGTGCATTGTAATGGTGGTCTAAGGTTGAAAAATACTCGAACACACCACATCACCACACCTCCCCATCTCCCCATCTCCCCATCTCCCCATCTCCCCATCTCCCCATCCATCTACCATTACTATGCAGGACTACCCTTTTTTTTTAATTGTTATAGCGTTTCTCAGTAAGCGTGAGGTACATTTTTATCTTTCTTCCCTGTTATTTGTTCCCTGTTGCCTATTATTTGTTGCCTCTTATTTGTTCCCTGTTGCCTAAAGTATAGAATTTTGTACCTAACGCTTTTTGGGAATTGCTATATTAGACATCTCCATAAGTTGAATACTTATTGTATAGTTATGGGAGATGGAGATATCTAAAAATTTTTGGCAATAACTTAAGATGGAACATTATAAGTCTTAAAGCCAGGAAGCCAGCTCCTTCCATCGGTAGTGCAGAGCGCGTAATGTGTGGGATAAGTCGCGTATGGCTCGCTAAT
>NZ_LGSU01000019.1 GCF_002260545.1 Hydrocoleum sp. CS-953
TAATTAATTATTGACGCTTCAACTCTTAATTATTAATTATTAATTATTAATTATTAATTATTCGGTAAATCTCCTTGAATTTTATAATTTGATATTTTCTTAGTTTGGGTAAAATAAATAAATATACAATTAAATTAAATTAGGTTTTTTATAGAATTGCTTGAGCAATATCTATCTTGTTGCTCAAGCCCTACTACGAGGTTTAATATCAAATCCGGTAGTATTGGTATAAAAAAGCAGAGAAACCGGGGAAAGTCTCAAATGCCCTTGTACGGACGTTGCACAGGCAAAAATGCGTTTTCCGTTCCGGAATGCTCCGCTTTCCATGTCGCGCAGCGATACGTCCCTACCATTATAGCAGGGAACAGGGAACACTTAACTGGGAACAGTGGGAAAAGTGTTTCCGTGGTCTTTGATTCATCATCAGTCTATGTCCTAATCGCCCTGGCTGTTNACACTTAACTGGGAACAGTGGGAAAAGTGTTTCCGTGGTCTTTGATTCATCATCAGTCTATGTCCTAATCGCCCTGGCTGTTGCTATAACCTCCCACAAACCCGGTTTCTTGTTACTCCGAGGTAAGCGGATTTGATATAATTAGTATGTTTCCGAAGAAGATAAACCGATTTTTTTTATAAGATTGATATATTCATTTGGGGTGTCTAGCACAAACCCGGTTTCTATCAAATGTTACGGCGCTTTTGCTGATTGATAAACCACATCGTCACAACCAAAACTTTGTAGGGACTAACCATGGTTAGTCCCTACTGTGGTCTACTGTGCAGGAAAACCGCTGTATAGTAGGGGTTTGGTGACCAAACCCCTACAGTAATGGTGGCAAATAGTTGTTTCTTCTTATATCATGTCCGGATAAGAGCGTGATGAAAAAATTTTCTGTTTCCTATTATCCTTTATCATCCCTGTTGCCTGTTGCCTTCTGGAGCTGTTGCCTATCATCATTTATTTATAACTATTCAACCGGACATCATATTACATCCCTATTCTATATTATTTATGAGTGATAAAAATCCTTCTTTCTCCTGACTTCTGACTCATATCTACTGACTCCTGACTCCTGCCTAATTATTTATAACCGTGATTTTACTGATTTTAAGT
>NZ_LGSU01000190.1 GCF_002260545.1 Hydrocoleum sp. CS-953
CTATATAAATATACTGATGTATTATTACTATTAGAACATAAGTCATCTTGAGCAGTAAATTTAAAGATATTTAATCAAATTATTTAACTTCACAAAAATATATTTTTTTCTATATGAAATATGATTTTTATGATATGATACTAATCAAATCAAAAGCCTAATCATAAATTTATTAATTTCCCAAGCAGTAAAATATGAGATTTGTATATCCATTGACGACTACATTATTAACAGTATTTTGGTTAACTGTTCCAGTATTTGCTCAGTCTAAGTCTAATTCTATGGAACGGATCAAAACTATTCAGCGTTTATTATCTACTTATGAATGTCCAGGTTGTGATTTGAGCGAAGCTGACTTAAGTGAAGCTGATTTGAGTGAAGCAAATTTACTAGGAGCTAATTTACAAAAAGCAAACTTAAAAGACGCTAATTTAAGAGGAGCCATCTTAAGTAGTGCGAATTTAATTGATGCAAATTTAGCAGGAGCTAATTTGTCAGGTGCAATTATGCACAGTGCAACTATGCGACAGGCTAATCTCGAAAAAGCTGATTTGTCTTGGGCTGATTTATACCAAGCATATCTGGAGAAAGCTAAGTTAAATGGAGCCAATTTATCTAATGCAAATCTGAATCAAGCAAAATTAGAGGAAACTGATTTATGTGGAGCTACTCTACCTAATGGTAAAAAAGGAGATTGTTAATCAAGTTGATTAAAAAAAATTATATTATAGTTAAGTCTAAAATATTATTTAGGTATAGTTTTACGCCATAACAGAAATTTCATCAATTACTTTAATACGTCCTTTACAAATAGCTCGAAGTAGCCTATTGATTGAGCGCTTTTCATCTTCTGGCAAAGACTCATCAAATATAGCTGCCATTAACCCATAACGGTCGGCTAAGGTAATGTAACCTGTGGCATTCGCATGGGCAAAAAGGTCTCCTAATGCAGATGGAAGTAGATAAACAGGAGGTTCTTGATACATGAAAATCATATTTGAACTCTACATTTCTAGTATGGGCGATTTTTTATTATGACACGGTGATACAACATTAACGCAGTAAATGATTACACTTACAAAGTTTAGTGATTATAATCACCATTCTGCTGTGATTAAGAACAGAGTCCCTGACTCAGATAACAAATTAGTTGAGTATAGATTTTGAATTTTCCGGAAAACCGAATTTATAAAATGAATAAAGTAGGTGTACCTTACTTTTTTAGAGCAAATAGTTTAATAATGTCCCAACATTATCTGAAATTCCCAACTCAAAATTGTGATCAAATTCACAAAAATTTTTGTAAAAAAATGTTGACAAATTTGCTCTATAGAAGTTAAGATTATATTACAAAGCAAAATACAGTCAGCCTAATCCGGCATGAAAAGCACAGCAAGAGTGCTGCTGGAGCGGAGGAACCAAAATTAAGGGGCTTATCTCTAAATAGAAATCTTTGAGAAAGATATAGAGAAGGGCATCTCTCAGCCCTAGCCCGTCAGCTAACTTCGTAGGCATTGAGAGGAGAATGAAGAGTCAACCTTCTATAACAATTTAGACAGATTGTCGATTCAGAATCCTTGGTTGGTATAGGTCTGATTTGTTGCGCCCGATAAACCTGACTCTGACGATCTAGAAAAATGGCAGAAAAACTGAATAATTCCCTTTTTGCGACGCTTGCCGTAGTTTTTGCAATACCTCAACAAGCTGTATGGAAGCGCATTGGTCGCTTCGTCATGCCTGATTTAATTTTATTGCCGGCATTAGGATTTTTTTGGGTAATCATGCTGTGGTCTATGGTTAATACCTTTGTCACAACATTTATGCCTAGCCCTTGTTTACCAACAGTCATCAGCACAGTTATAAATGTATCTAAGGTTTCCAAAGGATACTTAGGAGTAGCACACGCTCTCTGGAGTTGTTCTGATGAAACTCATTATATAAATAGTTTATCTGTTCCTGAAGTTGTTTCTAAGCTTGAACAAACCTACGCATCCGTCTAATATTCACTCTCTCAATTTTAATAGGTGCTACCTTGTGAAAATTATATCATAACAAGGTAGTACCTATTATGCTAAATCTGGTTTATAGAGCATCATTTTCTGAAGATGAGGAGATAAAGTGTAGGGAAGATGGGGAGAGGATTTAATTTTACTTAGCATAAAATATCTTGAGTAAGCGAATCTGGTCTTATTTGAGAAGTTAGCCAACTACTATAGGAGGTTAAAGGTTTTTGACATCCCTCTATAGTATTCTGGAGTTGTTGTCTATTGGCTTTCAACCCAGATTGATTGTCCTAACTAAAAAAAACGGCGTTGGTAATTTGAGGTATGATACCATGTCCGGATAAGAGCGCGATAGAACTTCCCATCTCGTTGAGGCAACCAAAAAACTTT
>NZ_LGSU01000191.1 GCF_002260545.1 Hydrocoleum sp. CS-953
TTCAACAGATAACTTATAAATGTCAACTGGTTGGGGTAAAAGTCATTGAAACTGAAGAAAGTTACACCAGTAAAACATCTGCTATTGACTTAGAAAAACCAATATGCCATGAAAATTATTTAGGCAAGCGAGTTAAACGTGGTTTATTCAGAAGTGCAACTGGTAAAGTGATTAATGCGGATATCAATGGCAGTCTTCAAATATAAGACAAGAAATTCCCAGGAGCATTTACTGTTGAGGGAATAGTGAGCTGTGCCGAGAGCGCCTGTATTGGTTAATCCAATATCAAGATAAAAGCTGTCACGATTTTCTACAGTTTTTTTCGTACGGTTACTTTCTTAAGTAGGGAAGTAGGAGTAGGGGAGTAGGGGAGTAGGTAGGGACGTTTTGCTGCGCAATATCGAAAGCGGAGCATTCCGGAACGGAAAACGCATTTTTGTTATGCAACGTCCGTATGGGAGTAATTTTTTTGCTCAACTCTTGTGTTTCCCAAAATGCTAACTTTTTGATTTTTCGGGAACCGTGCATAAAGAGCTGAAAAATAGGTACTTTTTCCAGACTTAAAAAGGCTAAAACCTTTATCTGTAAAGACTTTGAGATTTAATCAGTAATATCAAATCCGGTAGTATCGGTAGAATTCTTGCCCCGTAGGGGTTTGGTCTCCAAACCCTCCATAAACTAGGAGTTTTCGCTCTTTTCTGATGGTAGAATTATATCACTTCCGTTGCCCAGCGNGTAGGGGTTTGGTCTCCAAACCCTCCATAAACTAGGAGTTTTCGCTCTTTTCTGATGGTAGAATTATATCACTTCCGTTGCCCAGCGGATTTGATATAAGCCATAATTAATATTACAACGCTTTTCAGATGGATCAACCACATCGTCACAACCAAAACCTTGTAGGGACTAACCATGGTTAGTCCCTACTGTGGTCTACTCAAATCAAAACTGCTGTAAACAAAAAAATGTATCAAACGTATTCATTATGACTTCTGACTCCTGACTCATTTGATATTTAATTAGGAATTACGCAGAGGTACTATATATAGATTCAAAAAACTATAACGTTATAGTTTTAAACACTATATATATCGTCTTTGCATAAGTCCTATTAATCTAACAATAAGCTCCCACTACCACCAGAAGGTTCATCCCTAATCATATTTTCCAACTCAAACGTATACAACTTATAAATATCATCAACAACATCATTAGGATCGTCAAACACATCCTCACTTGCATCAAACTCTACTTGACCACTACTACTAGCAACCTTAAAATTTTTAATTGGCGTAATACCAGCTTTAATTACTTCCGCATCAGGTAACTCCCGTCTGAAAGCCAAACTAAAATCAAATTCTTTGACTAAACTCTCAAAATAATTAACATTTTGCCCACTGCTATAACGCTTCTGCAACTTATTAAAATCAAAAGTCTCACCACCAGAAATACTATCAGTATCACCACCAGACTCAGTTTCACTTCCCGCCTCAAGATTACCACCACATAAAGGTTTATTCCGACTACCTAACCCATGAGTACCAACTACCCGACCATTGCTATCAAACACAGGTCCTCCACTCATACCAGCAGCAGTTTCATCAGTATAAAAAATACTATAACCCTGATGCTGAGGAGCAGCATTAATTTTTCCCCTAACTGGACCCCAAGCTAAACGTCGTTGTCTGCGAGCCACTCTTTCACGACATCTACCTGTCTGCGGGTCTTGCTCTCTTTCCGGGTCAGGCCACCCAGAAATATAAACTCTGTCACTGAGGTTCACCTGACGTGAGTCTCCTAGGGGAGCAACTATATAATTATTTTTACTTTCAAATGTAACGATCGCCAAGTCGATACCCCTAACCTGATCTGTACCAACAGTATAATCGACTATATTAGTATTAAGAATAAAGCGATCGCGACAACCAAATCTCACTAATACTGTGAATTTTGGGCTACCTTTTAAAGGACACCCTCTACCATCATTAACATCTCTAACAGTATGAACCTCGCCATCATAAGTTCTAATTCCATAGTATGGCTTCCCTTGTGATTTTTGCCAATAATCTTTGTTGTCTAGGTGTCTTTGTAAAAAATTATGGGCGACAGTTAGCACATAATATTTATTTCCTTTTTTAGCAATAATTACCCCTGAACCTGGATTCCAAATACCTGATTTTCGTAATGGATTATTACGATTTTCTTCTAAGTCTTCTCGTAATTTAGGAGTTAATGCTGGAGCAATTAATACAGTTGTTTGTCTAGCAATAGAATTAATTTCTTCTATTGAAAGTTGAGCTAAAGCAGGAGTTGATGCTAGACAACTAAACAATATGCCACCTAAAAAAATAGATAATTTTTTGGTTGTTTCTCTCAATAAAAATAGCATTTAAAATT